>JBJOON010000081.1:0-11174 GCA_046051235.1 Bacteroidota bacterium | reverse complement strand
TGTCTTGTGCTATAATTGAACAAATTCAACGAACTTCGCGGCATGAATGTATTATCAGTTGAAAATGTGTCGAAGGCCTTCGGTATTCGCGAGTTGTTTACAGACCTTTCTTTCGGAATTGAAGAAGGACAAAAAGTAGCATTGGTTGCGAAGAACGGAACAGGGAAATCTACACTGCTGCACATGCTCGCAGGAAAAGACGAACCCGATGCAGGAAGAATAACATTCAACAAAGAAATTAAATGGGCCATCTTGCTTCAAGACGAAGCGTTCGATGCCAAAGGAACAGCGCTCGATTTTCTCTTCGCTGCAGACAACGCCATGACCAAAGCCATTCGCGCTTACGACGTTGCTATTGAAACCGGCGAAGGTCTTCAAGAGGCGCATGACATGATGGAACATGCAGATGCATGGGACTACGACGCGAAAGCGAAACAAATTCTCGGAGCGCTGAATATCATTGACCTGAACCAACAAATGGGCAACATGAGCGGTGGTCAACGCCGACGCATTGCCCTTGCAAGAGTTTTGTTGGAAGAAGCTGATTTCCTTATTCTCGATGAGCCAACGAACCACTTGGATTTAGACATGATTGAGTGGTTGGAAGAATATTTAACGAAGGCACGCATGACCTTGTTTATGGTGACGCACGATCGTTATTTCTTGGAAAACATCACCAACGAAATTTTGGAATTAGAAAACGGAGAACTTTACAAATACAAAGGCAATTTCTCTTACTATCTTGAAAAGAAAGCAGAGCGCGAACAATTGGAAGCCGCTTCTCGCGATAAAAATTTAAATCTCTTTCGTCGCGAAGCCGAATGGGCGAGCCGCATGCCACGTGCCCGCGGAACGAAGAGCAAGAGCCGCATGGATTCGTTTGAAGAGTTGAAAGACAAGCTCAAGCGCAAACCAGACGATGCGGAATTAGATCTTGAGATTAACATTACCCGCATGGGATCTAAGGTGGTTGAATTCATTAAGGCCACAAAGTCCATGGGCGAATCGAAAGTCATGGACGGATTCGACTATGTCTTCAAATCGAACGAACGCATTGGTATCATTGGAAGAAACGGTTGTGGAAAATCGACCTTCTTGAACTTGCTTACAAAACGCATGGAACCGGACGGCGGAAAGATTGTGAATGGAGAAACAGTGGTGTTCGGATTTTACGAGCAATCTTCTTCGAACTTAATACCTGAACAACGACTCCTCGAGTGCATTCGCGACGTTGCAGACTACATTCCTTTAGCAAAAGGAAAGACCATAAGCGCATCACAGATGCTCGAGAAATTCTTATTCCCGAAGCACATGCACTTCAACCGCATTGATCAGCTTAGCGGTGGCGAACGCAAACGTTTGCAGTTGCTTTTGGTATTGATGAAGAATCCGAATTTCTTAATTCTCGATGAGCCTACAAACGACTTAGACGTATTCACACTTTCAGCCTTAGAAGATTACTTGTTGAATTTCCCTGGCTGCTTGGTTATTGTGAGTCACGACAGATACTTCCTAGACAAATTGGTTGACCATTTATTTCTTTTAGATGGAAAAGGAAACGTGCATGATTTATTGGGAAGCACACTTGATTTCCGCGCCGTATTGAGCGAAGCTTCAGCGAAGCGAGAAAGTCTTGCCGAAGCAAAGAAGCAAGAAGAACCTGCGCCTCCGATAAAAGAAGAAAAGAAAAAACCGGCTGGAAAAATTTCGTTCAAAGACAAACACGAATTCGAAACACTCGAAAAGAATTTGCCTTTGTGGGAAGAGAAAAAAGCCCAGCTTGAGGCTGAGCTTTTAAATGCTACTGATCATATTCAGATGGAAAAGATTGCATTAGAACTTGGAGCATTGTCAGATCAAATAGACAACGGAACCATGCGCTGGTTAGAACTTTCCGAAATGATGTAATTACGATTGAATCTTGTGTCCGCGCATGTTCAAGTGACAGCGCTCGCCTCCTTTCACAACCATTGAAACTTTTTCAACAGAAGTTCTGTTCTCTTCCAATCCCCATGCATCAATGTCTGTAAGAGAAATACTCTTCAAGAATTGATGTGCTTCAAAAATGAAATTCTCGTTCACACCCAATTCATTTTCTACACTTAGGTATTTTTGAAGGACTACGAAACGAACATCAATACTGTCGTTGTAGGCACCGTATGGCTCAGGTTTTTGAATGCGGTTGAAGTAATTCTTCTTCGCTAAATCTTGAAGTATAAAACAGAAGTAATTGTGCACTTTCGCTTGAACACGGAAGCCTAGTTTTATATTCACCTTAATGACCAAATCATCTACCAACTCCTGCGCTTCATACTCCATGGTATAAGGCTCGTTAGTTCGATCAACATGCAAGAACCAATACACATCGGCACGCTTTGGTGTGCCCTCCAAAATAGAATCAATCACCAATTTTTCGACTTGGTCGGTAAAGCTTGCTTTTGTCATGTACACCAGGTGCGTCGCATACTTCGGGACATTCATATCTTCAGACAATCTTCGAAGCGTATCAATATGCGGATCGAGAGAGATGAAACCAATTCGTTCATTACTGAATTTACGGTAACGAATAGTTACATACATAACCATTAGAATTCCAGCATAAACAATAAGCATCATCCACGCTTCCTTCAACTTAACGGTATTCGCAATGAAGAACGAAAGTTCAACAGTAAAAAACAACGCAGCTATTCCTGCAACCAACATGAATGGCCAGTGGCGATGATAAATGAGATAGTAAGCCAGCAACAAAGTAGTCATTAACATGGCCACCGTAATGAACAATCCGTAAGCCGCTTCCATATGTGCCGACTCTTTGAAGTAAAGCATAACGCCTATACATCCAGCCCAAAGCAACCAGTTTACACTGGGTATATAAAGTTGACCTTTTGTTTCTGTTGGAAATTTAATTGCAACACGCGGCCAGAAGTTCAAGTTAATTGCTTCCCCAATAAGCGTGAACGATCCTGAGATCAATGCCTGACTGGCAATAACCGCCGCAACAGTTGCAACAATGACACCCGGTAACAAGAACCACTCAGGCATGATTTCAAAAAACGGATTTTTTCCGTCTAACGTTTCGTGCTGCATTAACCATGCGCCTTGACCCATGTAGTTTAAGATTAACGCAGTCTTCACGAAAATCCATGTCACCCGAATGTTTGCTCGGCCGCAATGACCCAAATCACTGTACAATGCCTCGGCACCCGTTGTGCATAAGAACACTGCTCCTAACAGCCAAAATCCTTTCGGATAATTGGCCAACAAATCGTATGCGTATTTCGGATTTATAGCATTGAAAATTTCAGGATGAAGAAATGCATTGTAAGTCCCTAATACCGCCAACATCGAAAACCAAATAAGCATAATTGGTCCAAAAGCAACACCCACTAACTTCGTTCCGTAACGCTGTATCATGAACAGTCCGGTTAAGATGGCCAATACAATAGGCATTACTGGAATTCCTTCATCAAACACTTTCAATCCTTCAACAGCCGAAGCAACGGAAATTGGAGGAGTAATTATTCCATCGCACAACAACGTGGCTGCGCCAATCATTGCCGGCCAAAACAACCACTTCCCTCTTCGCTTCACCAAACTAAACAAAGAGAAAATTCCACCTTCACCTTTGTTATCTGCGCGCAGGGTCATCCAGATATACTTAATCGTAGTTTGAATGGTTAATGTCCAAAACACACAAGAGATACCTCCGTAAATAAGCATTTCGCTAATTGGCTTGTCGCCAACAATCGACTTCATTACATAAAGCGGAGAAGTTCCAATATCACCGTAAATAATACCTAGTGTAACAAGTAATCCGGCTGTGGAAAGTTTGTGTTGCGTTGACATATAAAAATTATTCTTGGCGAATGTATAAGAAAATGAGTGTTAGGTGATTCACCACTTCAAATTTATTTTTCCAGAGCTTTTTCGGCTCTCTAAATATTGATGTGCTTTTGCGATTTCCGTGTATGAAAATTCGCCGCCAATAAAGGGTTTAATTTTTCCTTCCGAATGCATCTGAACCAATTGATTCAAGAGCTTTCCAATAATGGCCGGATGTTCATCTGCCACCTTCAACATATTCACTCCCATCACAGATTGGCTCTTTCCCAATAAAAACAAGGGAATGAGTCTTCCCATATCGAACACCAACTTCAGCGTAGCCAACTTCCCTCCCCACTTACTTGTTCGATCTGAAAATCCGAACAACATCAATCGTCCTCCTGCACCCAACAGGCGCATGTCTTGCTTGAATGTCTTCCCTCCAATGCTGTTGAACGTTACGTCAAGATTCGCATTCCCTAAGTGTTTGCGAACTTCCACTTCGTAATCGTGCGTATTGTAATTGATGGCGATAATGCCTAGTTTCGCGAGTGCATTCACTTTCTCATCGCTTCCAACCGTTGCAAAAATTTCACATCCCCTTTCCTTCAACAGCTGAATCAAGGCAGTGCCTACTCCGCCAGCAGCGGCATGAATAAGCACACGCTCTCCCGATTTTGTATGTTGAAGAAAATCGCTCATGTACAAAGCCGTCACATACTGCGTGGCCAACGCACAGGCTTCGTTGGAAGAAATGGAATCTGGAAGTTCAGCAATGCCTGTAACAGCAGTACAAACCTTTTCAGCATAACCACCGAAACGCGTTAAACAGGCCACACGTTTTCCAATCCAATTGGAAGAAACTCCTTCACCAACGGCTTCCACAATTCCAACCACATCATATCCCATAACCACAGGAGGAGCAGGTAGAGCGGGATACAAGCCTTTCCTTCCCAATACATCTGCGAAATTCAATCCAGAAACTTCCACCTTTACGCACACTTCTCCCTCACCTATAATTGGCTCAGCCACTTCTCTTATTTCAAAAGCTTCATGCGCTTTTCCGAACTTCGTTAAATAGATTGCTTTCATTATTTCACAGCGCCGTTACGTTTCAAAATTGTTGTTTTTCCGCTTGCTCGCTTCACTTGAATTTCGTCTTGTCCGTTTACTTTTTTGTGTTGAATGGAAGATGGAAGATCCCCTTTCATACTTGCCACATTCCAGCCCGCAGTAGGCTTTCCATTCGACATGTAATTGTAAACGGTACCGTTGGAACAACCGAAGAAAATTCTATAATCGCGCGCATTCGAGTAATCGGCTACACACAAATTCGTGCAGGGCATGGAAGAAAGCACGACTGGATATCCAACCACGTTCTTTCCATTAAGGTCCAACATTTCCAATCTCGAATTAGTCAGAATGAGCAACTGCTTCTTTCCATTTTTAAATGCGTCTATCTGCTCCACTCCGCGTATTTCGGCTGAAAGCGTGACAGACCACGATGTTTTTCCTCCAGAAATCCATTCGATTTTCGAACCGCTGTATTTGACTTGGTCTGTTTTTCCCGTAACATGATTCGTTACCGATTTCGTTTTTCCAGATTCTACAACAGGCGCTGGTGCTGGCGTTGGCTGTGTTGGGATTGAAACAGTATCTTCAGCTACTTCAACTTGTGTTTGTATCTCAATCGTTCCCTTCCCAACCAAACGCACTTGAGTTCGATCTGCAACGGAAGCGTAATGCCACACGCGCCAACTGTTACCCAATTTAGGAGAGAGCACACTTGAATATTGCATATCCGTTCCTGTTACTACGCCACCGGTTGGCAATGACGGAAATTTTTTTGTTGAAATAGAACCAGCAATGGCGAGGTATTGCTGATGAGCCAGAAGCAATTCTCGAGATTCTGCAAACAGAAAAAAGTTCTTGTAACGAACTCCGAAGTACTTCACTTCACTCGGATAAATTTTATCCATTGCAAAAAGTTCCGCTTCATTCGCTTCTCGAATCGGATCAACCGCCAACGAGTCGGAAAACAAAGCATTCACATTCACACTGTCCGATTTCAAACCCAAAGCGTATATCATTCCGCTTGCACCGGGTGTATCACTACCGAAATTAGCCATAGCCAATTCACCGGTGGCGTTGATATTCATCCAGTCCAACAAAGAGGCATTCTTCCTCGCCTCTTGCTCCATTCGAACACTTAAAAAGGCGTCGCGAGCATCTTGCGGACGAAGCGAATCGAGGTAAGTCATCAAGGCTAATGGACTTCCTGCATGCACTGCCTTGAACCAATAGTTCGTATTGGTTCTTCCATTTGTAAAAACATTTTGAAAAGAAAATTTCGCGTTGCTAGCGGGAAGGTGCAAAGGCGAACATTGAAACCCTGCAATCATCGAGGATTCGCTTCCACGCATATCGTCCAAGGCCGTCCAATCCTGATCTAATCTGAAATAATAATGGCAATTTGAATCGAAGGAAGTGGTTCCTTTCACACACATGAATGACGGCGAATCATCGAGCTGACTTCCCTCTGCGGGAAGATCAATATTTCCATTTCCATATATGGCATAAGGTTCTTGAAAAATAAATTTCAATTCCGGAAATTTCGCGTTCCACTTTGAAGCCAGCGCTTGGCCTTCTTCACCGTATCCAACGGGAAGAACAATCATATCATCTGCTCCGTTCTCAATTATCCAAACAGACTGACTTTCGAATTTCAATCCTTGTGGGTCGGCAGAAACCCCTTGAAGCATTCGACCTATTCCTTCATCCAAAAAAAATTCTGAAGACCACTCCACAGCTTCAGCGAATGCTTCGGCCTTCTTCAACTCTACAACACCGGTTGCGCTTGAAGGAATGTAAGCCAACGGACTTGTCCAATCGGCGTGACTTCGATTCAAAAAATAATAGACTCCACCTATTCCCGCAGCGAGAATAAGTATGGCAAGCGTAAAGCGAAGGGTATGTTTGAATGTGTTCATGCTTCCTTACGAAAATAGATTTCGATTGGAAGTGAATTCCAACAAAAAGGGCTGTCTTACAACAGCCCTTTGTTAATGAAATTCAAGTGCAATTATTTTGAAAGTGCACTTCTTGAAATAACAATTTTTTGTACTTCACTGGTTCCTTCGTAGATCTGTGTAATCTTCGCATCGCGCATCATACGCTCTACGTGATACTCTTTCACGAAACCATATCCACCGTGAATTTGAACTGCTTCAACCGTGTGCTTCATAGCAACGGTAGATGCATATAACTTCGCCATAGCGCTAGCTTCGTCGTAGTTCATACCTTGATCTTTCATCCAAGCAGCTTTGTAGACAAGCATACGTGCAGCCTCAATTTCAGTTGCCATATCAGCCAACTTGAAAGCTACTGCTTGGTGTTGTGAAATCTCTTTTCCGAATGCCTTACGCTCTTTTGAATAAGCCAAAGCCAATTCGTAAGCTCCTGCAGCAATACCCAATGCTTGGGCCGCAATTCCAATACGTCCGCCACTCAAGGTCTTCATCGCGAACTTGAAACCAAATCCGTCTTCACCAATGCGATTCGCTTTTGGAACTTTCACGTCGTTGAATAACAACGTATGCGTATCGCTTGCGCGGATACCCATTTTATTTTCCTTCGCACCAACGATGAACCCTTCCATTCCGCGTTCAACGATTAATGCGTTAATTCCTTTGTGTCCTTTTTCCGGATCGGTTTGTGCAATTACCAAATAGGTTGAAGCAGTGCTTCCGTTGGTAATCCAGTTCTTAGTTCCGTTCAACAAATAATAATCGCCCATGTCTACAGCGGTAGTTCTTTGTGAAGTCGCGTCAGAACCAGCTTCTGGCTCAGAAAGACAGAATGCACCAATTTTTTCTCCGCTTGCCAATGGCTTCAAGAACTTCTCTTTTTGCTCAGCGTTTCCGTATGCTTCAAGACCATAGCACACCAAAGAGTTATTTACACTCATACAAACTGAGGTAGAAGCATCGATTTTAGAAATCTCTTCCATAGCTATGGCGTATGAAAGGGTATCCATTCCACTTCCTCCATTTTCCGGACTCACCATCATTCCCATGAAACCGAGCTCAGCCAATTGCTTCACTTCTTCTGTAGGAAATTTCTGATGCTCGTCGCGCTCAATTACGCCTGGTTTTAAAACGTTCTGCGCGAAATCTCTTGCAGCAGCCTGCACGGCCAAATGTTGTGAAATAAAAAACCCTTCTTTCGAAGGGCTTTTTGATATTTTTCGATGAGGGGTCTCTTATTGAAGAGGCACCATTACCAATCCGTTTGTAATGTTCATGGTAGAAGTTCCAGCAGAGTTCTTCAACAAACCTGAGAAGGTGTAACGAATTCCACCTGGAGCTGGAGTTGATCTGAACTTCACAACGTTGACAGTAGCGGTTGAGGTTCCGAAAGCAGTGCTGTGAGCAACAGCTGCATTGGTAAACGCCATAACACTTGCTGGGTTCGTTGCAGTAGCCATATTAATGACTGAACCATTCTGCCATCCAGCAACCGGAGCAGCCATTGTGAACGCAATGGTTCCGCCTTGAAGTGTTGAACCTGTGATAGTCACTGTTCCACCTGCATAAGAGAATGTGCAAGAAGAAGCAACCCCTACGTGGTTTACACCGTTCGCTGTGAAAGAAATAATTGTGTCACAAGCTACGCAGTCAACTCCGCCGCAGTCTGTCCAGAATTCACCTTGATTACCTCCGTCAATGATTCCGTTGGTACAGTTACCATCTGTAGAACATGGAGGACAGTTTGTTCCGCCACAATCGACACCGATTTCAGTACCGTTCATTATTCCGTCTGTACAAGTTGGACAAGCTTCGCAATACGCTCCACCGCAATCAACTTGAGTTTCAGTTCCATTTAACAACCCATCTGCACAAAGAGCAGCACATGGTCCACAATTAGAACCTCCGCAGTCAATTCCTGCTTCGTCTCCGTCTTGGATACAGTTTGAACAAGGAGCACATGGTCCGCATTCTCCGCCACAGTCTACACATGTTTCACCATACTCTGGTTGCCAAATTCCGTCAATACAATGGTCACACTGCTCGCAGTTTGGTCCTCCGCAATCGACCAATTGCTCAGAGTTATTCAAGATTCCGTCATAACAATTTGGCGGAATTTTATTATCATCGTTAAGACAACCGTTCAACACGAACATCCCGAAAATGCTCATGAATATTAGAACAGAACGTAAAGATTTATTCATTTCTTTAAAAGGTTTGGGGTACGAATATACGAAAAGACCGCATAAAATGAAAAAGGGTTGCGCGAGTTCTGCCACTAACTTTGTGGCAAATGAGTAATCCTAAAGAAAACTATTGGAAAAAACGCGGGCAGTTCTCCCATGAAGAAATTGCTGAACTTGTCGTAAAATCAAACATTAGCGAAGTTTTCGCTGAAATTTTACTTTCTCGAAAAATCAGCACCCCCGAACAGGCTAGAACCTTTCTAAATCCTGAAATAAATCAGCTTTTAGACCCCTTCGGACTGAAAGATATGGATAAGGCCATTTCCCGATTGATTTCCGCAAAAGAGAAAAACGAGAAGGTGCTTGTATATGGAGACTACGACGTAGACGGAACGACGGCTGTTGCTGTGTTTTACAGTTTTCTGAAACACGTCGGATTCGATTGTGACTTTTATATTCCTGATAGATACAAAGAGGGTTATGGATTTTCAGAAGCAGGTATGGTCTTCGCCCATGAAAATAACTTTTCATTAATCGTAACGCTTGACTGCGGAATTAAGGACGGCCCACGCATTGAACAATGCAATGCCCATGGAATAGACGTTATCGTTTGCGACCACCACACACCAGAGGCCCTTCCTCCTGCTTTTGCTATCGTGAATCCGAAACGGAAAGATTGCACCTATGAAAACAAAGGTCTCTGCGGATGCGCGGTCGGGTTCAAAGTCATGTGTGCCTGGTTCATTCATCACAACGAATCGCTCGACTACGCCTACTCATTCCTTGACCTTGTAGCCGTTGCAACCGGTGCTGATATTGTCCCTGTAACCTCTGAAAACCGCGTTCTCCTTCATTTCGGATTGAAAGGAATCAATACGCATTTCCGTCCAGGAATAGCGGAACTCCTTGCCAACGCTAAGCACAGCGGGAAAGTTTTGAAAGTGGTTGATCTCGTCTTCTTAATCGCTCCGCGAATTAACGCTGCCGGAAGAATTTTTACTGGAAAACGCGCCGTTGAAGTGCTCCTAACTAGCAATGCTGAAGATGCCAAATCCGTTGCCGCTGAAATTGAAAAATACAACCAAGAAAGAAAAGGACTCGACCGAAACATAACCCAAGAGGCCCTTGATATTATTGAAAGCGATTCTTTCTATCAAGACAGTTTCACCACTGTGGTGAAGAAAGAAGGGTGGCACAAAGGAGTCGTTGGCATTGTTGCCTCAAGACTTATTGAAACGTATTACAAGCCAACTATTGTTCTGGTTGAAGACGATGGCATTCTTTCAGGAAGTGTCCGATCCATTGAGGGCATAGATGTGTATGAAATGCTTTCGCTGTGCGAAGAACATTTGATTCAGTTCGGAGGACACAGCATGGCAGCGGGGCTCAAATTAAGATCGGAAAACTTCGAAGCTTTCCGATCAGCCTTCGACCAAGTCGTTCGAGACTTCACAAACAACACAAGAATAGAGCGATGTCATTTGTACGACACCGAAATTCAATTCGATGAAATTTCATTTCCGCTATACGAATCGCTTCAACCCTTGGAGCCGCATGGTCCCGAGAACCTACGTCCAGTATTCCTTTCGAAAAATGTTAAAAATGCGCGATTCACTAAACTGGTTGGTGCTCATTCAGACCATCTGCAATTGCATGTGAGGCAGGCAGGAAATGTTTCTGAAATGAAAGGCATCGCATTCAAAATGGCCGATTGGGTATTTCCAATTTTAGAAGGAAAAGAAATTGATTTGCTTTTCCAATTGAATGAAAACGTGTGGAACGGACAAAGTTCGATTCAGTTGGAAGTTGTAGATATTCGATTGAGTAACTAACATAGTATCTTTGCCGCATGGAACAACAACGTACAGAACTTTCAGCTCTCGGAGAATTCACACTCATTAAACATTTGACGCAATATTTCCTTCCGAAACAAGAAGGCACTATTCGCGACGCAGGTGACGATGCGGCGGTGATGCAACCGATTGAAGGAAAACAGCTGGTCATGACAACCGATATGTTGGTGGAAGGAGTTCATTTCGATTTAATGTACACTCCCCTTAAACACCTCGGATACAAAAGCGTTGTTGTGAATCTTTCAGATATCTGCGCCATGAATGCTACGCCAACACAGTTCACTGTT
>JBJOON010000080.1:0-8201 GCA_046051235.1 Bacteroidota bacterium | reverse complement strand
AACCTGTTTATTCGAACAGATATTCTCGTGAAGCAAGGGAATAAAATTAAGTTGATTGAAGTTAAAGCGAAGGGATGTTCCGGAAACAGTGTTGATCAGTTCATGGGGAAGAAGGGGGGCTTGGCCACCAGTTGGAAACCCTATTTGTTCGATTTGGCTTTTCAGAAGTATGTCGTTAGCGCATGTATGAGCGGACATGAAGTGAGCGCGCACCTGATGCTTGCAGATAAACTGAAGGCGGCTTCCGTTGATGGAATGAACCAGTTTTTTCGAATTCGAAAGTCGGCAGAAAACCGAACAGGAATTGAAAAGCGTATCGATTCCATTGCGGCATGCGGCGATTCAGTGTTGACGGAAATAGCCATGAATGAAATTGTCGATGGAATTGTTCATGGTGAATATTTGTACAATGAAGAACTGTCATTTATGAGCGCATTGAATAGGTTGCGCGATTTGTATGTGAACGATGAATTTGCTGCGGAAGAAGTGGCATTCGGCAAATGCAAGAAATGCGAATTTCAGACTTCAGGCAATCATCCCGAGAAACTTTCTGGTCTTCAACATTGTTTCAGAAGATGCTCGAGATTCGGTGAAATTGATCGAAGTGTTCCCAACATATTTGATGTATGGAATTTTAGAAAGGGGAAGGAATTGTTCGAGGAGGGAAAGTTCTACATGCGTGACCTAGAAGAGAGCGATGTATTGAAAGAGCCCGTTGCTGGCAAGCTTGCTCCCTCAGAGAGACAATGGCTTCAAATTGAAAAGTCGAGATCAGGAGATCGTTCCATCTATGTCGATTCACAGAATTTAAAAAATGAAATGTCGAAATGGACATTCCCGCTTCATTTCATAGATTTTGAAACAAGCGCGGTGGCTCTTCCTTTCACTGCTGGTAGAAAGCCATACGAGCAGGTTGCCTTTCAGTTTTCGCATCACCAAATGGAGGCAGACGGTTCGGTGAAGCACATGGGTGAGTTCATCATGGCTACTCCAGGCGCTTTTCCAAACTTTGAATTCGTTCGTCAATTGAAAGCTCAGTTGAGCAACGACGAAGGAACCATATTCCGCTATTCGCATCACGAAAACACCATCTTGGTTAAGATCTACCATCAGCTGTTGGCCTCGAATGAAACCGATCGCGAAGAGCTTTGCGCATTCATTCAAACGATTACTCATTCGAAGAAAAAAGATGCCGTTGTCACGTGGGAAGGCGCGCGCAATATGGTCGATTTATGTCAGGTGGTAAAGGACTATTATTACAATCCGTTAATGAAAGGCTCCAATTCCATTAAATCTGTCTTGCCAGCCATTTTGGGCACAAGTGCTTATTTGCAAGACAAATACGCGAAGACCATTTCTGAAATTGGATTAACCAGTTTGAATTTTCCTGACACTCATGTTTGGTTATCCATTCAGAACGGAGTTGTAGAAAGTCCTTACGATCGTTTGCCAAAACTGTTTGAAAATTGGGACGCCTTCGAGCAGGAAGAATTAATTTCCGAGATGGAAGACGTCTCTAATGGTGGCGCCGCTATGGTTGCCTACGCCAAGCTTCAATACGAAGACATGTCAACCCCCGAAAGAGCAGAATTAGTCAAAGGCCTTCTGAAGTATTGCGAGTTGGATACGCTAGCGATGGTGATGTTGTATGAGGAGTTGAGGGATTCCTACTTCGTAATTCCTACTTCGTAATTCCTACTTCGTAATTCCTACTACGTAATTCCTACTACGTAATTCCTACTATGTAATTGAGCACGTGCTGTTCCAATTGCAAAGTATGAATAACGAAGTTCCAATAACTTAGTTCTAATTACTAAGTAGGAATAAAATCTTCGATTTTCCAATTACGAAGTAGGAACAACGTAGTTCTAACAACGCAGTTCAGACAACGTAGGAATAAAACCTGCGGTTTTCCATTATTTTGTATTTGAAAGGTCTAAAAACGCCATAATTTTGTATTTGGCCTGTTCGAAACCTTTTTTTTGTGTTGATTAAAGTTGAAATGTCGACAAATTGTCGACAATTGAAAAAAAATACATAGGGACAAGTTGTCCCCAGGTAGTAGGGATTGAGAAGAAGGAAATGAAACCGTGATGATTTGTCACAGTTTGAATCAGTTGGCTACAAATTGAAGTCAACTCGAATTAGAAGAATGAGTTGATCTTGGCTCTCGGATTTCAAATGATATTTATTTACCTTTACATTATGAACAAAGAGAGCATCATACAAAAAATTAAAGAGACCATCGCCAGGGAGGTTGTGGGAGCTAAAATTATTTTGTTTGGCTCAAGGGCTCGTGGTACAGAAACCACAGAATCCGATTGGGATATTTTGGTTCTTCTCGACAAACCTTTTGTATCATTTAAGGAAGAGCAGAATATTCGTCATAAACTCTACGAAGTGGAATTGGAGGTTGAAGAACCCATTTCAACTTTCGTATACTCATTGGCAGATTGGAATTCAAAAATGAGTGTAACTCCTTTATTTAAAAATGTCAGCCGCGAGGGTGTTTACTTATGAGCGATTACATTGGTGATTATATTCATTATCGGATTGAGAAAAGCGATCAAGCGTATAAGGATGCAATGTTACTCGCTAAATCAGGGAGTTGGAATGGCTCAATAATTCGCCTCTATTATACTTGTTATTATCTTGTTTCCGCTTTAACATTAAAGGATGGTATTGAGACTAAAACACATTCAGGACTAAGAAATCAACTTAATCTCCATTACGTTAAGAATGGCAAGATTCCGATAGAAATGGGGCGCTTGTATTCCGATCTTTTTGATTCGCGCCAAAAAGGAGATTACGGCGACATGTATGATTTCGATAAGGAAACTGTTGAGAGCTTGCTAATCCCAGTTAAAGAGTTTATAGATAGACTGAAGCAATTGCTTTAATAAACTTTCCTGTGCTTCTTGGCCTTAGGAATAAAATCTTCGATTTTCCAATTACGAAGTAGGAATAACGAAGTTCCAACAACGCAGTTCCTCCCGATAGCTATCGGGAAACGTAGTTCCAACAACGTAGTTCCCACAACGCAGTTCCTCCCGATAGCTATCGGGAAACGCAGTTCCCACAACGTAGTTCGCACAACGTAGTTCCCACAACGCAGTTCCAATTACGCAGTAGGAATAACCAAGTTCCAATTGTTTCAGATAAAATTTTATCTTTGTAAGACATGAATACAGAAAACATATTAGCAAGTCTTCGGATGTGCAAATTGGATTTATCCAATTTAGGTATTCGCAATGTTGGCTTATTCGGGTCATTTGTTCGGAATGAAGCAACCGAGAGCAGTGACATTGATGTTCTCATAGATTTTGAGCCGGATGCAGAGAATTTCGATAATTTCATGGCAGTTTGCGATATTCTTGAACGTCAATTCCCCGGAAAACATCTCGACATCGTTACGATAAATGGAATGAGTCCATACATAGGTCCTTCAATCCTAGCTGAAGTGCAATATGCATAAGGATCCCAAAGAATATCTTCGTCATATCTATGATGAGTGTGTGTACATTTCGTGGAGCTGCGCCAACTTGTCGAAGTCGGAATTTTTAGACAGCGAGACGCTCAAAAGAGCAATATCTCGAAGTCTTGAAATCATTGGAGAAGCTACGAAGAAGATTCCTGTAGACTTTAAGTTGAAATGGAGTGCAGTAGAATGGCGAAGTATGGCAGGCATGCGCGATCGCTTGATACACGAATATTTTGGAGTCAATTATCATATTGTATGGGATGTAGTTGAAAATAAAATCCCTCTTCTGAAAATTCAGATTGAAGAAATTCTAAGTCAAAGAAATTAGTTTTTTCCTTCTGAAGTATGATTTTACTCAATAATTCTTTCCCCCACCTTCAGTGGGGGCATTTCGAATGTCGCTCGCTTTGCGAGCTCTGGCAGAGTTAAAGTAACAACGAAGTTCCAATTACGCAGTAGGAACAAAATCTTCGATTTTCCAATTACGAAGTTCCTAATTAAACATCTCCAACCTCCTCTCCAAAAAGAACGCAAACCAATCGTGGTAGTTGCGATACGCATGCCATTTGGTGCTGCGACGAAGAATGAAGTTCTGGACTTTTTCAACTTCTTCCACCGAGTGAATGCGCGAGGGCAGGAATTTGCTGAAGGTGGGTTTGGTAAGAATCTTATCTACGAGTAGGTATTGGTATTCTGTGCTTTCGTCGTTTTCGAAGAAACAATCTTCTACAATGAATTTCTGATTTGGGGCATGTCCGTGAATGTCTATGTAAGCTTGTTCAAGAATAAGATCCAGTTCGGCATAGACCCTGTCTTCGAATACAACCAGTCGGTATCCCCAGGCTCTTCCGACTTGTGTTTTGAATTCATCGTCGAGAATCAATTTCACTGAAGCCTGAAGGGGGATGGAACTGAGTTTTCCATCCTTTTCATTGAGGGGTAAGTAGCATTTCGCCGCGACGATTTTGTTGGGCATTGGGTCGGCATGAAAGCCCATTTTCTCGAATCGAACGCGTCGTTTCCAAGAGAGTGTTGAAGTGTTTTTAGACATAGAAATAAATGTGTTAGTTAACACATCCGTTCCAACATAATATTCTTCGAGGGTTAACATTTGTTTTGACTGTTAGTCCTCATCGTTTTACCACCGTGGCTTGTTCTGCTCGGTTGGTGACATTTCTGTCGTCTGGATGATGGTACAAATGTATGTAAGGATATTTTTAAGTTCCAAAAGAATTTTTAAAGTGATGTGAATCAGCCAAGCATTTTTCCCCCACCTTCTGTGGGGGCATTTCGAATGCCGCTCGCTTTGCGAGATTTGGCAGAGGCTAGGTAATAATGTAGTTCGCATTGCGCATCCCGATAGCTATCGGGAGTAATAAAATCTTTGGTTTTCCAATAGCGCAGTTCTAACAACTCGGTTCATATAGTTTTTAACATTTTATTTTCTCATTTAGATTTTTTTTATTTTCATTTTTTATTTGTAATTAGTAGATTGAAATACATAAGTAATGGTTTTGAAATTTAGATTTTTATTATCGATTGTTTTCTTTGTGTTTATTGCAGTATACTCAGGTTGCAGTGGTTCAAATAGTTCCGGTTCAGATATAGAGGATTATTACTCTGAAGACGACGGTTTTGAAGATGGAACTTATTGTGCTGATGTAAATTATTACAATCCGAATACAGGTACAAGAAGTACTTATTCTTTAGAGGTTGAAGTTGAGAGTAACTCTTTAGTTAAAATATACTGGGGTAATGGAGGGTGGTTAGATGAAGATCATTTTAGATCTGCTGATTTGGATAATGGAGGCTTCTGTTCTTTTACTAGTGATAAAGGTTATCGTTACAGAGTTCAAATAACAGGAAAAAATTGTGGAGGAACGGACCAGAGAAGATTTCAAAGCGATGTTGAGGAAGATGAAGAAGCTGTTACTTGTCCTAAATGCGGAGATGAAAAAAGTGAGTACGATGATTACTGCTATTCCTGTCAGAAAAAAATAGATGATGAAGAGGAAAATACATGTTCGCGCTGTGGCGGTTATGAATATGGCGTTTATGGTGGGCTTTGTTCAAGTTGTAAGAACAGAGAAGAGGAGTGGTAAAAAAGAGTCTTTAATTCCAATTGTCAGTTTTAAATTTTGAAAACTTTAGATACGTTATTTAAATGAAGAGAAAACTTGTCACTTGTTTAATATTACTTATTTCAGCAAGCATTATTCAGGCCCAAAAATTATCATTAAATGATATGATGAATTTTTGTAATAAGAAGAATTGGGAAGATGTAAATCTAGCATTAAATGCAAAAGACTGGTCATATTATGAGTCTGAGAGAGGCAGTAGTAACAAGTACAATACTATAACTTGGAGCTTCAATAAAGATTACTACAGTGACAAGGCAAATGGTTGGTTTTATTTATTTACCTATGAAGGGTATCCGAATAAAGTTGCGTACTCGGTTTTTAATAAAGAGTCATTTGCTGTAATTCAGAATTCAATTTTATCTGCAGGGTTTAAACTTACCGGTAGCGAAATTGAAGATGATGAAATAATATCAACTTATTCCAATTCAAATTTCATTCTAGAGATTAGCACAGCGAAGCGCGAGAACAACGATGATGATTATTATGAGAGTCTTACTTATACGGCCTATAACATAACACTCATAAGAAAGTCTGGTATTTATGACACTGATAATGGTAAGAAGATAGATTATTACTATGATGACGTTGTGCAGGCTGAATACACATTGGTAAATGGAAAAATGGAGGGGTTACTCAGGGTTTACTATTCAAATGGAAATCTGAAAAGAACAGGAAACTACAGCAAGGGAGAACAGAATGGGGTATTTAAAGAATATGATGAAAATGGAAATCTAATTTCCGAGTATACCATGGCGAAAGGTCTGCTAAATGGGCCATCTAAGGATTATCATCTAAACGGTAAGATTAAAAGAAGTGAGTTCTATGTAAATGGAAAGGAACAAGGGCATTTTATTGAATATGATGAGTTTGGAGTAATTCTAGCTGATTATGAATTGGCCAATGGACTTAGGAATGGTGTAACGAAACTGTATGTAAATGGAAAGATTGATGTGTCAACTACTTTTAAAGACAATGTCAAACATGGAGAGCGTATTGAATATTATTATAATGAAGAGACTGGCGAATTGCAGTTAAAGCTAATTGAGAATTATCTGAACGGACTCAAGAATGGGAAGAGTCAATTCGTCATAATTGAAAAAGATAATAAAGAGAGAGTTTTAACATTTGAAAATTATATAAACGATGTCAAAGACGGACCGTTTCAGGAGGTTAATGGAGACAGTTTGATATTGGGGAATTATAAGTCCGGTCAATTGGATGGGGCATATAAGGTTTATGTTGATTTGACAAGGTTAATATTAGGAGGAGTTATTAATACAGAGCTGAAGGATTTGAAATTGATCACTGAAGGAAGCTATTCAGCTGGTTTAAAATCTGGATATTGGAAAATTTATGATATTTCTGAAGCTTTGAGGGAAGAGGGGTTGTTCGCTAATGGTCTAGAGTCTGGAATTTGGAAGTATTACTACACGACTTATACAAATAGAGGTGATGGCATATTGCCCTACTCTCGCGAATTATTTCTCGAACAAACGTATGCAAATGGCATACTAGAAGGTAGATCTCAGCGATATTCTTATTTAGAGGAAAGAAAATTACTTTGTTCTGAGTTAGACGAAACGAGAAATCCGTTGGATACATGTAAGATTGACGTATACCAAAAAATTCGGGAGACTTCTTTCTATAAAAACGGAGTTTTGAATGGGCCTTATGAGCTTCGAGACTCTTCAGATTTAATTATTACAAGAGGAAGTTTTAAGGAAGGGCTGGAAGAAGGTGAATGGTTGCATAGATATATCGGATCTGATGAGAACAACAATGAGTATTTTATATTTCAAAAAGGTCCTTATTTGAAAGGGAAGAGAGAGGGGAATTGGATTCAGTATTATACAGAAGGCAAGACTGCAAAAACCTTTCAATATAGAAATGGTGAATTAAATGGAGAATGGATTGATTTTAACGAGTTGAATCGACCACGTAGTAAAAAGCTCTTTAAAAAAGGTAAGCTTTATGAACTTACTTCCTTTGATAGTCTTGGGCAAAAGATTGCATTTAAATATGAAATATTTGATGAGAATAAGAATACTTATAAATGCAGAAAAACTGAATATTCATCAGACGGTTCTTATGTTTCCCAAGAATATCGAATGCCAACAGATGAAGAAGTAGATCCAAACATTTTCGAGTTTGTCTTTAACTTAAATATCAACGAGAGATTTGATGGCAACGGGTTTAAGGATGGTGTATTTAAATCATGTAATGGTTTTGGACAACCATTAATTGAAGGCTTTTATTACAAGAAGAATAAAATTGGACTTTGGAAAGATTACTATTACGATCAATCTGTGAAAATTGAAAGTGTTTTTTCTGGTGGAAACTTGGAAGGTGAAAAGTACTTTAATTTGAATGGGGAGTTGTTTTCGGGCGAGTTTATTTTCAGAGATAAGCTGAATGATTTAATTGAAATTAGGAAGATTAAAAATGGTTTGCGCAACGGTAAAACGATTGTTTTAAATGCTAAGACAAATAAGGAGATCCGAAAAGATGTATACAAGAATGGAGTCTTGCAGGATTAATGGTGTTAAGTTAACCGAATTGTATTTTTAACTTTTCAACAA
>JBJOON010000079.1:0-8400 GCA_046051235.1 Bacteroidota bacterium | reverse complement strand
GCGACAGTATTATGAAGACGCTCTACTCTCCCACTCCAGATGGACTTTGCGGAAATGAAGACTGCGGACAAATGTCGGCGTGGTATGTTGTAAGTGCTTGGAACACTTATCCGATTTGTCCTGGAGACTACACAGGATGGTGGCAAGATTACGACCCCATGTCGGAGTTCCGAATCGCGCATTTGTTGGAGAGCAGCTAATTTCCATAACTTGCTTGAATAAATCTTCAAAAATTAAAGTTGAAATCATTGAAGAAGATGGAAGAAAGAAAAAAGGATTCTTCTATTCAGAACCTTTCAAGATTACAAAAACCTGCACTATCCTGGTAAAAGGATTAGCCGGTTCAGAGAAAGAAATCGACAGCCCATGGATTGAAGCTACCTTCTACAAACGTTCAGGAAATTTAGTGATGAAGGAAGTTGGCAATTACGACGCGCAATACACTGCTGGGGGAAATGATGCGTTGATTGATGGTATTCGAGGAAAGCTCGATTTCAGAACAGGTGTATGGCAAGGATACAACGGTAAAATGGAATGTGTGATTGAATTGAAGAATCCAACGAACATCAAAAAGATTTCGCTTTCAGCTTTTCAAGATATTCGTCCATGGATTTGGTTTCCATCCAACGTAAAATTCTTTGTGAGTAAAGATGGAAAAAGTTACGATGAAGTTTACTCGGAAGACTTCACAGCACAACAGCGAGTTGAGGGTCCGCAAATGCATGAGTACACCGCTACTTTCAACGACAAATACAAAGGCGATGTCAGCGCAGTGAAGTACGTGAAGTGTGTGGCGCTTCCGGCCTTCGATAAAATTCCTGAATGGCATTTGGGGGTTGGTGGGAAGCCGTGGATATTTTTAGACGAACTGGTTGTTGAGTAATTAAAAGGGAAAAGAAGTTAAGAGAGGGGAAGAAAAGGGAAGAATGTCCGAAGGACGAATGTCTGACGACGAATGATAATGGACTATGAGTGAATCGAACATATTTTTTGAGAAGGGGTTAGCGCAGACGACACCGTTTCCGTTGGGGATTGAGGTGGAGCGTGCAGAGGGATTGTATGTGTACAAGAAAGATGGTTCGCGAATTATGGATTTTGTGAGTGGCGTTGGTGTGAGTAATCTAGGCCATGGAAATGCGGGTATTCGAGAAGCTATTCATGCGCAGGTAGATAAGCACTTGCACACAATGGTGTATGGTGAATTTATTCAAGAGGCACAGGACAACGCGGCGAAGAGCTTGTTGAAATTACTTCCTGCTGAATTGAACTGCTGTTACTTTGTGAACAGCGGAACGGAAGCCAATGAAGCGGCCATTAAGCTAGTGAAGCGCGTGACCGGAAGAAAAGAAATTGTTTCGTTTGTGGGATCCTATCACGGCAGCACAACAGGCTCCATGGCCATTAGCGCAAATGAAGTGAAGAAAAGAAATTTCCGTCCGCTGATGCCCGGTGTAAACTTCATTCGATTGAACAACTGGGAAGACCTCGATTTCATTACTGAAAAAACGGCTGGTGTTATTCTTGAAACGATTCAAGGAGACGCAGGCGTTCGCATACCGAATGAACTGTATTTGCAAGCGCTGAAGAAGAAATGCGAAGAAGTGGGTGCGCTGCTCGTGTTCGATGAAATTCAATGCGGCATGGGGCGCACCGGGAAGGTGTTCGCCTTCGAACACTTCGGCGTGGTTCCTCACGCCATTACGCTCGGAAAAGCCTTAGGCGGAGGAATGCCTATCGGTTGCTTGGTTTCCTCGCGTGAGAACATGCGCGAGCTTTCACACAATCCGTTCCTCGGACACATTAGCACCTTTGCTGGACATCCGGTTGCTTGCGCAGCAGCGCATGCATTCTTGGAACAAATTCACAATGAAGAATTGTTGAATCATGCCGAGCAAATCGCACAATTCATTGAAGAGAAGCTATCCGCGCATGAACGCGTAATTGAAGTTCGTAGAAAGGGATTATTCTTCGCTATTGACATGGAAAGTGCTGAAGTGGTTCAGCAAGTGGTGGAAGAAAATCTTCGCCAAGGATTACTTAGCTTTTGGTTTTTATCATGCCCTTGGAGTTTCCGAATTGCTCCGCCTTTGACGATTACCATGGAGGAAGCATCTAAAGGAGTTGAGACCATCCTAGCCTCGATGAGTGCAACTAAATAATTAAAGAATTGCTTTTATTGTTTGAAGAATAATCTTCATGTCCGTTAAAAAACTTTGCTCGCGGACGTATTTCAAATTGAGTGAGAGTTTGGCGGGCATGATCTCTTCGATGTAGGTTTTTTCGGGATTGGTAGATTGGCTGAGAAGTTCGTTTTCACGAACGTATTCGATGCTGGCGAAGTCTGTGATTCCAGGTTTAATGCTGAGGACGTTTTGTTGTTCTTCGTTGTACAACAAAACGTATTTGGGCACTTCGGGGCGTGGACCAACGACACTCATTTCACCCAGAAAAACATTTACCAGTTGAGGTAACTCATCGATTTTGTACTTCCGAATAAAATAACCGCTTCGTGTAATACGATTGTCTTTCATTCCAACCGTTAATTGACCTTTTGATTCAGCATTTTTACGCATGGAGCGAAACTTCAACAAACCGAAGTTTTTTCCATTCAAACCCACACGTTGTTGTATGAAAAAAGGAGATCCAAAATCGTCGAGGACAATCCAAATCGAAACCACTATTCCCAAAGGAAACAACACGAGAATGAGTGTTGCTGAGAAGAGGATATCGAAAAGCCTTTTCATTTTTTTATGCGATTGCCGCCAAGATTGCACTCGCTACACGCTCTGCATCTTCGTTGCTTAGGTCGTAATAGACAGGAAGCGAAATTTCATTTTTATAGAAATTGAACGCATTCGGAAAGTCGTGAATATCATATCCCAAACTTTTGTAAAACGTGAACAACGGTAACGGCTGAAAATGTACGTTTAACGAAATGCCTTGCTCAGCTACCTTACGAATAACTGCATCGCGCTGATCTTCGGTAAAGCCATTCACACGAAGCATATACAAGTGATAGTTCGAGTCGGACCAATCGGTTTTAAACGTTGGAAGAATACATTTCTTGTTGGTTGAAAGAATGTGATTATAGATTTCGCAAATCTCTTTTCTTCTATCTAAGCTTTCCTGAAAGCGCTCCAACTCTACTCTACCAATTGCAGCATGAATGTCGGTCATGTTGCATTTGTATCCCGCTTCAACAATATCATATCTCCAGTTACCCGGTTGCATTTTCGAGATGGCGTCTTTCGATTGTCCGTGAAGCGACTTGGTGTATATCTCTTGACGAATCTTTTCCGAAATAATATCGGATTGAAAATTCAATGCAATAGCGCCACCCTCTGCTGTTGTCAAATTCTTTACAGCGTGAAAAGAGAATCCCGCAACATCGGTTTGATTCCCAACTCTCTTTCCTTTGTACAACGAACCGAACGAATGAGCGGCATCTGAAACCAACAAAGGTCTTCCCACTTTCTCTTGCGCGCGATTGTTAGGGTTCCATTCAAAACGCTTGGTGAAATTTTTCACTAGCTCCATATACGCGTCGTAATCAACTGGAAGTCCACCAACATCTACCGGCATAATTGCCTTGGTTCTTGCGGTAATGGCATCCTCAACTTTCGCAATATCCATATGCGCCGAATCAGGCGCGCAATCCACCATAACAGGGGTAGCACCTAAATGCACAACTACGTTAGCTGTTGCGGCGTAGGTATAGGCTGGAACAATTACTTCATCTCCCGGACCTATTCCATACCAATACAACACCATCTCAACAGCATTGGTCCAAGAGTTCAAGCACAATACCGGCCCTGAATCGCAATAGTGTTGAATATCGTTTTCAAAAGCACGTGTCTGCGGACCGGTTGTAATCCAACCTGATCGTAACACCGCGGTAACCGCTTCAATCGTTTTTTCATCGATTCGAGGCGGAGAAAAAGGAATGGGTTTCATAAGTATGCGAAATTAAGGAATACACCCTTTCTATTGGTTAACTTTACCACATTAAACTTTTCGCACTTATTTCTGTTCTAATCACATGATATTTCAAAAAAATAACAAAACAACTCAGGCAAAATTTATCGTTCTAGCTTTTTGTGCGATGCTTTTCGCATCGGCGTCTCTCGCACAACCGCAATACGGAGGAAGACCCGGAGGAACGGGAGGAAGTGGAGGAGGACAGCCTGGAAGACCAACACCAAAAGGACGCGTTTACGGAAAATTATTCGACGCAAGAACAAACAAGCCTCTGGAGTTCGTGATTTTGAGAGTTTATAAAGAAGACAGTTTGGTGGTGAAGGAAAAAAATCCGCTTGTTTTAGGCGGAGCACTTTCTCAATCAAACGGTGAGTTTACGATTGAAGATTTACCCGTTAATGAAAAACTAACTTTGCGTTT
Organism: Bacteroidota bacterium; assembly: GCA_046051235.1. Taxonomy (GTDB): domain Bacteria; phylum Bacteroidota; class Bacteroidia; order Flavobacteriales_D; family Sanyastnellaceae; genus CAIZGX01. Next base: position 4,002 of record JBJOON010000079.1, on the reverse strand, counting down.
CTCTCTTGCGGAAGTAGATGCAGCTTATTATTCGTTCATTCTGAAACCGTCTGGAAGTCCAATGGGATTAATCGAAAAAGATTTGGGAAATCTTAAACTGACTTTCACGGGGCAATTGAACACCGTGACCATCGACGGTGGTGGACCGCGATTGGAATTCGATAAGCGCATTTACGACGTAGATAAGAATCCAATGAACGCGGGTGGTACGGCTGAAGATGTGTTGCGTAACATCCCTTCTTTGCAAGTAGATACCGACGGTAATGTTCAGCTTCGCAATGCGGCTCCACAAATTTTTGTAGATGGAAGACCAACTACTTTAACCATTGATCAAATTCCAGCTGATGCCATTCAACGCGTTGAATTAATAACGAACCCTTCTGCGAAATACGATGCAAGCGGTGGTGGTGGTGGAATCGTGAACATTGTCATGAAGCACAACCGAAGCTCGGGATACAACGGCAGTGTGCGTGGAGGTGTTGACCGAAGAGGGCGTGTAAACTCAGGTGTCGACTTCAATATTCGTCAGGGAAAAATAAATTTCTTCGCCAACGCGAATTACAATCAACGTCGAAGCATTAGCATTGGAACAACAGATCGTGAAAATGTATCGCCGGCGTTTTCACTTTTCCAAAATCAATACAGCATCAACGATGGATTCATGCTTACTGGCCGTGGCGGTTTCGATTGGTTAATGGACAATCGCAACACCTTAACCTTTTCTTCAAACATACATAAAGGATCATTCGCGCCTTTTGACACGTTAAACTTAACAGCAGATACATTGGGCGGAGGAATAGGATCGTATTACCGTGAAAGCAACACCAAACGCGCCTTTCAAAATTTAGGTGGCAGTGTTTTGTATAAACATCTTTTTACGAAAGAAGGAACTGAACTGAATGCTGACATTAATTTCAACCGCATTAAAAGTGTATTCGATGGGAATTATATGAACATTTACAACGATGCGAATGCTACTTATCTGATGCAACATGGAGATGTTTCGCAATTCTTAATCACTTCACAAATTGATTTCGAATCGAAAATTACCGATCGTTTCAGATTGGAAGCGGGCACTCGAATTTCGGTTCGTGATTTTACCACTGAATACAAGAACCAAGAGCTGATTAATAACCTCTGGACGGACATCACTTCGCTTCAAGTCAATTATCATTACCTCGATCAAGTCTATGCTGCATACGGGACAGCAGCTTTGGATTTACCACAGTGGAAAATCAAAGGAGGATTGCGTGCAGAAAGTAGCGATTACAAAGGAGAACTATTGAGCAACGGAAGTAATTTCTCATACAAATATCCGATTGCGCTATTCCCTTCGCTTTTTGTCACTCGCGTAATTACTGAAAAGCAAGACATTCAATTCGCGTTGAACCGCAAGATTAACAGACCGAGTTTTATGACGCTTTCTCCGTTTACCGATTACAGTGACTCTTTAAACATTCAACGTGGAAACCCTGGATTGAAACCTGAGTTCACCCAATCGGGAGAACTCTCTTGGCAATGGATTCCAAATAAAAAGAATACGGTTATTGTTTCAGCTTATGGACGTTACACGACGAACGTAACCGTTCGTCAGCAGTTTTTAGAATACAGTGAATTCCTTGGTGATACCGTTGTGGTTACTTCTTATCAAAACGCGAGCAGCAGCCAAGCGCTCGGACTTGAATTCGTATCTCGTAACACCCTTGCGAAATGGCTCGAGATGAGTACCAATATAAACGTTTACAACAGCTCCATTGACGGAACCAATCTCGATCCAAATTTGAAAAACAACATCAGCTCCTATTGGATCAAGAGCAACATCACTTTCAAAGCGCCGAAGAACATTGCGTTTCAGGTTATGTTCGACTACAGCAGCAAACGCGCGCTCGAAGTTGGAAGCAGCGAACGCGGTGGTGGCGGTGGTGGTGGCGGAATGGGTATGGGCATGGGCGGCGGCGGATGGGGCGGCAGCAACAACACCGTACAAGGATTTATTGAACCGACTTACGGTTTAGATCTTTCTGTAAGAAAAGAATTTTTAGAAAACAGAAGTCTAGTGGTTTCTTTCAGTGCTACGGATATCCTGCGTACACGTGTGAATATAGTGCACAGCACTTCGCCTTACTTCGATCAGATTACATACAAGCGTCGCGATTGGCAAATGTTCCGATTCAATGTTTCTTGGAAATTCGGAAAGATGGATTCTCAATTGTTCAAACGAAAGAACATGAAGATGAACGAAGGCGGCATGGAAGGGTAATTCACGGAGTGAAGATTGACGTAGTCAAAGATTGGCGGAGCCAAAGATGCTTCGCAAGATTACTTCGTAAAGAGTAGCATGCGGGATTTCCCCTGAAGATCTTTCTTCAGTTCACCTTTCCAACCCATTGATTCTCCGAGGGCAGAAGTTTCGCTGGCGTAATTCTCGTGTATTTCGAAGAAGACTTGGTTGACTGTTTCGCAATTGTTCGACAGTTCAAGTATGCGTCTGTAAAACAACAATGGGTCGTTTTCCGGAACGAAGAGTGCGAGGTGTGGTTCGTGTTCAACGACTGATGGACGCATTTCGCTTCCTTCTGAAACAGGAATGTATGGCGGATTAGAAACGATGGTGCTCCAATTTCCTTCTGGAAGATTTTGAGACAAAATATCCACTTCCTTCCACTCCACTTCCAACTGAAATTCTTTGGAATTTCTTTCTGCAACTATCAACGCTTCTTTCGAAACATCACATCCTGAAACATTCCAAGTGGGTTGTGCTTTTTTCAAAGCGAGGGCTATGGCGCCGGAACCAGTGCCGATGTCTAACACCGAATGTACCGAATGATTATTCGGTGCGATCTGACCTTCAATGGCCGAATAATCATTCGGCCTTATGGCTTCGAGTATCCACCTTACCAACTCCTCTGTTTCGGGACGAGGGATTAAAACCGCCGGAGAAACATGCAAGTCCATTCCGAAAAAGTAGGCCTTTCCTAAAACATACTGAAGTGGTTCTTTATTCGCGATGCGTTTAACGGCTTTGTAAACCAAAAGCATTTGCGATTCACTGATGGAATCGTTTGCCTTCACAATTAAATCAGCCGAAGACAAATTCAAATAATGACGAAAGAGTTCATTCACGATGTTCCGCGATTCGCGGGCATCGTAGACCTCCCCCACTCGTTGAAGTGAGAATTCTTTCAGCGTACCAATTTTGTTGTTCGGAAGAATGTGGTTCATTTCACAAAGAAGAAACCGTATCCTTTTCCACCCACTTTCAACGTATAAGAATTAGAACCTGCATCGGTTGAAACAATCTCTAATCCGTCTGTGCTCACCTTTCCTTTCCAATAACCTGGAAGTGTAATGTTCACATTCCCCTCGCCTTTCGCGAAGACTGCAATGGAAATTTGGCCGAGGTATTTACGCGCAATCACCAACGCCTTTTCGTCGGCTTGCATCACGTACGTTTCACCATAAATCATTGGCAAATTCTTTCTTCTCAACTTCACCAATTTCTGTGTTGAAGTGCGAAGCGCTGACTCTTGTTCGTTCAATTGATCGAAGCGCATCATGCGTCTGTTGTCGGGATCGTTTCCTCCCGGCATTCCAATTTCATCGCCGTAATAAATACATGGAATTCCAGGCACCGACATTAAGAACGCCGTGAGCTGTTCCAAACGAACATATCCCACATTGTCTTTGTGCTCAATCTTACGCGACCATCCCGCTTGCTTCGCATTCTCTTCGAACTTAACACTTCCGTCGGCGTATGAAATGAAACGCGCGCGGTCTTGGTTACCCGTGATGTTGCCCATCATGTGGTGCGAACCGTAATACTTCGCGCTCTCTTGAATAACTCTTCCCAAATTCGCGAAACTGGTTTCCGGTTTTGCGAAAGCCTCTACTGCCGCGTCGTATAAATTGAAATCGAACTGCGCATCCATTTGCTCACTTCCGATGTACGATTGAATCAGCTCTGGACTTCCGTATGTTTCTCCAATTTGAAAGACGTTCTTT
>JBJOON010000078.1:0-8323 GCA_046051235.1 Bacteroidota bacterium | reverse complement strand
ATGATGTTCTCAGATTTTGGAATATAATTGAATGAAGCGCTCATTAATTCTGAAGCGGAGCGTTTTGTTTCTTCACCGTGGCGCTAATGCTGTTCGGCATATTTCGATAATAAATATACGAACGAAGATCAACTTTTTCAACGCGGAATTTCGCTTCTGCTTGCTCGAAGAAATCAGCGTCCGCCGCATAACCACTCTTCAAACAAATCGTAGTAAACACTTCGCGGCGTCCGAATAACGTTCCGAATAAAATGCAGTCATCCAAGTGCACCAATTGCGTATGATCGTCCTTGTCCGGAACGTAATAATCATCCGAATGATTCACCATAGTCTCGGTGAACGAAGCAATCAAATCCAGCGACTCGATTTTCTCTAAACAAGAACTCAAATGATGAGGTTTGTATTCGTCGTCGCTATCCAAAATCGTAATGAACTCGCCAATGCTGTTCAAGACCCCACGGTCAATCGATTTCGATTGACCGCGATTGCTGTGACGAACGTAAATGATCTTATCCTCATGCTGCTCGGCGTACTGAAGCATTTGCGCACGACTCTCGTTCGTTCCACCGTCGTCGATAATGATCAATTCGAAATCCTGAAAGTCTTGATTCAACACAGAATCAATGGCTCGTTTAATAAAAGCGAACTCGGTGTTGTACACAGCCATTAAGACAGATATCTTGACTTTCTTCAGCATAACAGGGAAGCAAATTTTTCCCGCATGCAAAGAAGGACGAAATTTTCCGAACTGCCGTTAAATAAATGTTTTATTTAGATTCTTGATGAAGAAAATTTATCTTCAATCAATACTTATACATATCTACTTCCTCGAAATTTTCAAAGTCTTTGATGTCTCGAAGCTTGAGTAATTTGGCTACTGTGATGTTAGTCCAAGTCTCTCTGAACTCCTCATCTCCGCCTTCCGCGCTTGAATTGGTGTTAACCTTTTCTTGTTTCTTCTTCGAAAGGAAATTGATGCTGGTTTCTTTGTCAATTACTTCACCGCCTTCGATCGAGTCATAACCAATTAAATAAAAATCTGAATTTCTATAGCGGAAGGTGTATTTCAAGTAACCGTATCTGCCATGAGCGTAACTCACATACAGGTTGCCTTTGCCTATTTCTGGCGAAAGCTCTGGGGCGTAATACACCCCGCCGTCTTCGTTTTCGGAAGAAAAGCAGTTTAAGTTTTTTAAAACCATTTCATATTGGTTGTCTTTCTTGAAGAGAATAATAATTCCTCTTCTGTTACGATCGACCAATTCGCCGTATTCGTTTTTTACAAAGGCCCCTTTGTCGGTTCCTTTTACCAATAACACTTTGTCGTCTACGCCGTCTTTGTTCAGGTCTCCTATAGATGTGCTCGACAATACAAATCCTTTCGGAATGAAATCGTTTGCGTTTTGCTTTAAAACCGTTTGCCCAAATGCAATTGCTGAAATAAGCACAAGGGAGAGGGTTGAAAATAGTTTCATGAACAGGATAAAGTTTTACGAATTAAATTCTTTAATGATTTACGAAATAATTAAGTAGTGTCTTTTTGTAAATCGTGTCCATGGTTAGCGTGTCAACAATAAACTCCGTCATTAAGCCTATATTCTTGCCAAAGGTTTGGTAGCTTTTCTTCGGCTCATTCGGACCATATACCCAATGTCCTTCAAGCGCAATAATTGAATCGGTTCCATTGAAATATTTACTTGTGACTTTTACTTTTTCTGAAAAATCTCCGAAGCGTTTGTCGGTCCAGTTACGTTCGAATTCAAATCCTACTTGTTCCGAAAGTATGGGCCACTGCACATAGTAATTGCCAAAGGGAGGGCTCACCCAATTGATTTTGTTGTATCCGTAAATCGGTTGTCCATTCAAGAAGGGAACATAAGCCGTATCTGAATAGGTCTGAACACCCGATAGATTCGCAGGAGCGTTTATATACCGATGCGGCAAATACGTTGCGCTCACTTCAACTTGCTCTGTGGTGGTGTCATTCACTTCATAGGTCCACCAACTTCCTGGATAAACAGGGTAATAACTCAAAGGAACATAAGTTGTAGGTTCAGTAGTTACCTCACCCTGTATGCTCTCCCATGTGCATGAAAAAAGCGTGCATGAAACCAAAACCACAATCATTAGAACGGTATACAATTTTTGCATAGCGTAAATGTAATGAGTTCATTTCATCTCATCGCAGACATTCGTCATACACTATCGTTGCTCCGCAACATACGCCCTTCGGGCATTTGTTCGCTAGCGAACATTCGTCCTACGGACTTTTGTGCTTCTGCCAAGGAACAAGTGCGTTAGCGAAATCACAAACGACAACCACAACGCCGACCAAAATCCATCAATCTTAAATCCTTCCACAAGTTCTCCGGCAATCAACAACATAGACGCATTAATAACCAACAGGAACAATCCCATAGTGAAAAGCGTTGCCGGAATAGTAAGCGCAATTAAAATGGGTTTCAAAAAACGATTCAGAAGCGTTATTACAATTGCGCTTATAATTACCGTAAGAGAGGAGTCTACTGAAAATCCGTCGAGTAAATAATCTCCAATGAACAGCGCAAGACTCGTTAACATCAGTTGAAAGGTTACTTTGTAAAAATTATTAGGGCTCTGTTCCATGGGTGAATTTTCAATTTGGCGAATTTCGAAAAGATGAACGAATAATTTTTCTTTTTCGTTTGAATTCCTGCTTTCTTTTCGAAATTTCTTTTCTTTGTTGTATGAAGAACATTTTCTTTCGCTCATTCATTTTTGCTTTGGTGCTGTCTGCTCATTCAGCAAGAGCTTTTTCTTTTCCCGCCGGAACCGTTTGGTTCAACACAGACTATCAATTCAACACCGATCTTCTTCGCGATAAACTAGTTATCCTCGGTTGCCTTCAACCCGAAGAAATAACAGGCGTGGGCGCAATGGTTGATCTGCAAGAAGAATTTCTTACTGTGCCCCAAGTGCAATGCATTACGCTGATTCCAGCTAGAGAGCCAGCATACAGCAGACAAGAAATCTTCGACTTCATTCAACAAAATGGAATCAGTCATCCGGTTGCAATTGTTCCGAATTGGGGAGATATTCCTCTGATAGAGGCGAATCGACTTCCGCAACTATTGGTGTTCAATAAATCCATGAAAGAAACTGTTTTTGCCATCCAAGGAACGAGAGAACTCCCGACAATTGGCGCAGCCGTGAGCGAGATGATCAAGGTTGACTTAAACAGCTATTCGCTTTGGCAACCTACTGTTTCTCCCGAACCAAAGCATTGGGCGAATCCTCTCATTGAACTGCCAAACGACTTGTGCTACTTCTCAGGAGAACTAGCGGTTTCAGAACCAGCACAGTTTCGCGTTAGCACCATTAGCGAAGACGGTTTCATTCAAAAAAGAATTGGCGGAGTGCGCGGATATGCCGACGGAGATATTTCCGTTGCGCAAATGAAAAAGCCAATGGGCGTCACGTTCAGCTTCGCAGAACAACTGCTCTACATTGCAGATCCACTCAATCACGCCATTCGCATCTACGAAAATGATCAGCATGTTTTGTTAACCATTCTCGGTAACGGAAAGCAACCCAGCATAGAGAATTTCGAAAAGGCAACAACGTGGAAAGGCGCTATTCCTTATCCGACAGATGTTCTCATAGTGAAGAACAAAATTTATGTCCTAGCAGGAAACGATTGTAGCGTTTGGGAATTGAACACCGCCGATCAGTCTTCAAAATTAATTTGGAGAAGTGAAAACAAAGACGCTAACGGCAATGCCCTCAGTGCCCTTTCCCTTCAATTCTTCAACAAAGAATTTTATATGCTGAAAAGCAACGGAACAATTTCGAAATTCAAAAAGAAGAAAGAGCAAATCGCCTATGCGCCGGAAGCGCCTGTAAATCGCGCAGGTGGATTCACCTTCTACAACAACGATCTAGTAATAAGCGAACCCTTCAACCAAAAAATTTCGTGGTTGGGAAGTGTGAGAAATATGGCTGGAAGCGGTATGGTTGGACTGAAAGATGGTGCTGCTGACACCGCGCAGTTCACACATCCCATGGCTTTGAATAAAATTGGAGGTGAAATTTTTGTGTGTGAAGGCGGATACGGTGTGCTGCGCAAATGGCGCATGGTGTCGAACGAAGTGAAAAGTTTTTATCCAGTGGTGAGCCAAGAGGCTTTGTACTCTGGCGAATCTCCAAATGCAGGAGAGGCAGTGGCGTTAGAGCCCATTAATGTTGAACCGGGAAAGACCACGTTGAAATTGAGCATCGATGCACCTGGATATTTCTTGTTAAATACCGAAGAAAACGGTGTGTTCATCGACGAGAACTCTGGAGTCTCCGCATCGGCAGAAGTGCTAACCGATGGAAAGGTTGACTTGGTTTTGGAAGTGCCAGAGAACAGAACCGAGATGGGATTCATTCAACTAGGATTGCAAGTGGTATTGCATCCGAACGATGTGCCCAAGGTGACATATATGAAAAGAATGTTCGTGGTTTTTACGTATGAAATTCTTCCGGGAAGTGAACACGAGCAAGAGCTCATCATTCATCCGTTTGTAAAACCGAATTAATCGTCGCCGCGAAGTCTTCCTAACTCAAGCGCTGCCTCCGTGTAGTCGGGTTTCAATTTCAATGCTAAATTCAAATCGGCTTCGGCATTTATTTTATCTCCTTTACCTTCATGGCAAAGTGCGCGGTTATAAGCAGCCTGATAGTAATTCGGATTTTTTTCCAACGCTAAATTGAACGATTCAATTCCTTTTTGATAGTCTTTCAAATAAACGAGGTAAACAAACCCTTTGTTGAAATAAGCGGCAGAAAAATTCGCATCTATCCCAATAATTTTGTCGTAGCAAACGAGCGCTTCTTGATAGTTGTTCGAATTTTTTACTCCAGTTTCCTGAAGGAAAATGGCCTTGTTATAATACGGTTCAATGAAGTTCGGATGAATTTCAATGGCCGAGTTGTAATACTCTTTTGCAAGCGGATTACCGTAACTCGCACACACCAATCCCGCTTCCACGTATGCGTCGTAATAACTCGGGTCTACCTCAATGGCGGTTTGATAAGAGCTTAAGGCCAAGGTGGTGTCCTTTACTTGGCGGTACAATCTTCCTTTCAAGTAGTAAGCGTATGCTACACGCTCGTCTTGACGAAGCACTGTGTTAATCTGCTGAAGCGCCAATTCATAATTGTTCAAAGCAATATCCATGGCCGCCTTTTCAAGCAATCCCTCTTTGTGTTGCGGATCTTTTTCAAGGCATTTCTTGTAATCATCATAAGCTTCAACCACACGCTGCTGATCGAAATGAATCTTTCCTGCAGTGAAGTAGATATCTGCTTTAGTTGAATCAATTGCCTTTGCGCGCACAATGTCGGCATTCGCTTCAGCGAATTTTTTCAATCCAGAATAATAGCGTGCACGCTCGAGGTAATGCGCAAAGTTGTTCGGCTCGGCTGTAATCTTGGCGTTAATGGCTCGAAGTGTCGTGTCTGACGTTTCTTCAATTCCTAGGTCTTTGCCTGAATTGCAGCTTTTGCATGATTCAAGGGTAGAGGCAAACGCACAAACGAGCACCAGGGCGGAAACGGAAAAAAGGGTCTTGAGTTTTTTCAACATAACATTCAATTGAGCTATCAAAAGTAAGGTGTTCGTCTTTTCTTTCCTTGAAGAATTTATTTAACGGTCGATTTTCGACCTTTGCAGAACATTAATATCAAATCATTGGCATCCGAAGGCAAGCAGTTCGTTTCTAGTTTTTCATGGAATTCCGCTACGGTGGTTTTGCAAATTCTTATCCAGTTGGGCTATACCGCTTTGCTGGCAAGGCTTATAGCCCCAGAGAATTTTGCTGTCATGGGAATTGTACTCAGCCTTATGGGTTTCGCCGAGATCTTTTCACAGATTGGTTTAGGCCCTGCGCTCATTCAACGAAAAGACATTGAGCAATCGCACATTAATTCTGCATTCACCACTTCGCTTGGGTTGGGATTGATCTTCACGCTGTCGTTTGTCTCTGCAGCACCTTTGATCGCTAGAGCTTACGGTATAGATACGTTGAAGGAAATTATTCCTGTCGTGTGTTCAAGCTTCACCATTTCAGCATTGAGCGTGGTGCCGCGAAACCTCATGATGAAGGAAATGAAATTCAAGTCGTTCTTCACGGCGAGCATGCTCAGCATAGTGGGTGGAAATTTAATTGTGGGATTGTGGTTGGCTTACGGTGGATACGAGATTTGGGCGTACGTATGGGCGTTGTTCGCGCAGAATGCCCTCATGACCTTGGCTTGCTGGATGCTTCAACCCACGCGTGTTCAATTCAAATGGAATAAAAAGGCAACCCTGCAATTGTTGAATTACGGTGCAGGAAGCTCGTTGTTCAACGCGTTGAATTACGCCGCGACGAAAGTAGATGTGTCCGTTCTGCCCCTCTTCTCGAAGGGGACTGCGCTTTTCCCAAATACTGTTTCGTTGAATCAGGCGGGTATGTACGAAAGAGGCGCATACGTAGCGTCACTTCCAATTACAATTATGGCGAAACTGAGCGACAGCGTGCTTTTCAGCGGCATGTCGAAATTGCAAGAAGAAACCGAACGCTTGAAGCGTGTGGTCTTGGCGGCTACAAATGCGCTAAGCATTTTGATTTTTCCGGTGGCTTGTTTTGTCTTTGTTTTCAGTGAAGATATTTTACGCATCTATTTGGGCCAGACATACATCGGTGCGGCGCATTTGCTTCAATGGTTATTTGTGGCAGTAATATTTAGAACGCTTACTCGACCCATTGACTCTCTGCTTCGCGCCAAGGGGGCAGTCTACAGAGGCAGTTGGATCAAAGGTATTTACTTGCTTTTGATGATCATTGGTGTCATGGTAGCGGCGCGTTATTCCGTGGAAGCCGTGGCAATCTCCATTGCCGTTACAACAGGAATTCATTACCTCATGATGATCACCTTTGCTCATCAAATCTCAGGTGTTCGTGTGAAAGAACAGCTTTCAGCGTTGGTTCCGGGCTCTCGCATAAGCGCAATGACCTTGCTTGCGGCTTACTTGGCGAAATACATGGCGGTTCGCTCGCACATTGACGGAATTTGGTTGCTTCTTTTTGCAATTATTTGTGTGTTTGTTGGAGGATGTTTATTGGTGTACATTCGCCCGCAATGGCTGGGAGAACGAAGCGTAAATCCGTTGTTCATTGTCCCAGAAAGATTTCGGAAATTTCCGTTTTTAAATAGAATTTACAAGGCGTTCGATGAAGAGTAGTGGAATCGTTTTAATCATAGTTTTTTTTCTTGCGGCTTTCAAGCTAGAAGCCCAATCGAAGTTGGTAGTGAATGCTCCCGACAGTCTTTCTTTTCTCTTGTTTGTAGACGACGTTCAATTCAACACCATTCCAGTTTCTTCCATTCATGTTTCAAAATTGAATGTTGGAAAACACAACGTGAGGGTGGTTGTTCAGTCGCAAGAATCGATCGCTCTTTTAAGCGCAAAGAATTTGATTTCCTATAGTTACAACACTGCCGTTATTAACGGAAAATTGGAATTGGTTCCTTCCGGAGAATTGAAACTTCAACCCAAGGCTTTTCAGTTTTGGAACAACAGTGCTGCTCCAGTGGTTGTGAATGATAACGCCGTTTATGCGGGGAAGACAGGATGTGAGCATCCAGCTTCTGAATCAAGCGTAGACTCGCTTGTAGCTGTGCTTCAGGCAAAGTCGTTCGACACGGAAAGAAAAATGATCGCACGTATGCAGTTGGATGCCGATTGCTTTCAGGTGAAAGACATCGTGAAAATTATTTCAACCATAGAATTGGAAGAAAACCGCATGGATTGTATGGCTTCCGCAGTGACACATGTGTTTGATTTAGAAAACATCGATGCCCTTTTGGAACTGCTTTTTCTCGAGCGAAACAAAGAGGCTATTCGTCAGAAAATTTCACAATTACAAAATCAGTAAGAAACATTTAAAGATTACCTTTGAACCATGAAAAAAGTACACAATTTTAGCGCGGGTCCTTGCATTTTGCCTTCTTCAGTCATTGAAGGTTCTGCAGCGGCTATTCAAGAATTCGACGGCATGGGTTTGTCGTTGATTGAAATTTCACATAGAAGTAAAAACTTCGAGCGTGTAATGGACGAAGCGCGTCAATTGGTGAAAGATATTTTGAATCTAGAAGATCGTTACGAAGTGTTGTTCCTTCAAGGCGGAGCAACGCTTGGATTCTACATGGTTCCATTGAATATTCTGAAGGAAGGTGGAAAAGCAGCCTACGCAAACACAGGTGTTTGGGCGAGTGGTGCGATTAAAGAAGCGAAGTTGGTAGGAAATATCGATGT
>JBJOON010000077.1:0-8357 GCA_046051235.1 Bacteroidota bacterium | reverse complement strand
TTGAAATAACTTTTGTTTTTTCGAATTGAAATTTGAGCAGAATTTCCTAGCGCATTGTTGTTCGATTGGAAGATGGAACCAACGTTTCCATGTACACCTTCCTTCGGCACTTCGGGTAAGCGAATGGATAACACGCCACCAATGGCATCGGATCCGTACACCACATTTCCCGCACCTTTTCGCCATTCAATGTTTTCAATTTGAAAAGGATCAATCTCTAACCCGTGATCGTTCCCCCATTGCTGCGCTTCATGTTTCATTCCTAAATCTTGAATGAAACATCGCGATCCTGAATAGGCTCGTATTTGCGGTTTACTCATGCCCGCGCCGGTTGAGATTGAAGAAATACCCGGCTGCATTTTCAACTTATCTGAAAGCGTTATTCCATTCGCTAAAGAAAGTTGTGCAGCAGATAAAGATACCATAGCTAGAGAAGATCTTCGTACCTCTACCTTAGAAGTTCCGTCTTCAATAACTACTTCAGTCAATTGAAAATTCGAGGGTTCTAAATCAATACGCAACGTTGTGATTGAATCGCGTTCCACCGAAAAATCTAAAAGCTTCGCGGCGTAATTATCCTTCAACACATGCAAATGATATTTTCCAACAGGAATATCTTGTACAATAAAATATCCTTTACCGTCGGTAATGACTTCGGCATTCAATTCATGCACTTCAACATGAGCGTGCGAAAGGGGCAATTGCGTAGAAGCGTCAACTACAATTCCATGCAGTTGCGCCGGTGCACAATATCCCATTCCCAAAAAGAGAACAAGATAAAATAAACGCATTGAAAAAATTTAAGGATGAAATCGAAAAGAAACCAACGATTATCCTTGGGGCGGACCTCTGCCCGATTGCTCTACTACAACTAATTCTGAAAATGGCGAAGCATAAACCGCTTTTGCATGAGACAATTCTTTATTGCTGTGAAAAGCAATGTCTAAAATTTCGACTTCTAAATACGGAAGAGCTTTGACTGTACAAAACTGACATTGTTCGTCTTCATGCTCACGTTCAGAAACGAGCTCGTGACTGTGCTCTGTGAGTTGATGAAAGGTCTGAAAAGAAAGTACACCCAAGAAAAGCACAAGTAGTGCTACTGCTAACGATGTTCTTATTTTCAAATTCATGTTACGAAGATATTTCAATTCAACATTACCAAGAACCGCCGGCTCCGCCGCCACCGAAGCTTCCCCCTCCAAATCCGCCAAAGCCTCCTCCGCCTCCAGAACTTCCTCCACCCCATCCGCCAAAGCCTCCGCTTCCGCCGCGGAATGAATTGTAATATCCCGTATGACGTGTATTCATAGAGGCTAGTAAAGCCCAAGCCGCCCAGAAACCAAGATTGTTTGAGCGGGCATATTGACGAGTGCTTTTCACTTTAAATAACAAGAAAACGCATGCAATGATTAAAAAGAAAATGACTGCTCCGAGTATTCCCCCTTTGTTACTTTTCTTTTCTGGAGCGTATTCGCTTGCTGGATATTTTCCTCGCGATAAATCAGATAAAATCTGAACACTTTTGACTATACCTTCGAAATATTTTTTCTGTTTTGCTAATGGAATAAATTCATTCTCCACGATAGTGTAAGACACCGCATCTGGAATGGTTCCGTGCAATCCCCTTCCAACAGCAATGAATGCTTCTCCTTTTGAAGAAGCCTGCTTGGGTTTAATTAGGAAAACAATTCCGTTGTCTTGCTTCGCTTGTCCAACTCCCCATTGCTCTCCAAGTTTTGTCGCGAAGGCGTATGGCTCAAATCCGCATAAGTCTTCCACAATAACCACCACGATTTGAGTGCCTGTTGTGCGAGCTAAATTCTGCAAACTGTCTTCCAACATTTGCACTTCATTCGCAGCCAACATACCAACTCCATCATAGACCAATCTGCGATCATCTTTTTGAGGGAAACAATCTTGCGCTTGTATTCTTGAGAATAATCCCAGAAGGACAACAACAAGAAAGAACTTAACGGCTAACTGTATTGCTAATTTCATTGATGTCGTTTTCTTGATATGGGAAATGTGATTTTAAAGCTAAAGCGATATTCATGAAACAGTTTCCTATTCCTTCTGCATACTGATTCGATTTAAAATCTTTGATTAAGGTTGAAAGCGTTTCAGACAGGAACTGTTCCGACAAGTGAGCTTTTGCCCCACCGTCTGCAAGAATAGAGACCTTTCGATCATCAATGCTCACATATAAAAGAACAGCGTTACGCATTTTTGTCTTGTGTAATTCCAATTCAGAAAAAACGAAAGCTGCTCGATCCAGCAAATCTTCGTTACACACTTCTTCAATGTGCAATTTGAATTCTGCTGAAGTGTGCAGCTCCGCTTCTTCAATAGATTTCTCAACTAATTGAGAGAAATCATCTTTGAAGAAAAATGCCATTATTCGAAACTTACTTTTGGCGCGCTTTCACTTCCAGCTTCAGCTTCAAACATCTTGCGAACCTTGAACTCTTCATCGTCGTTGCCAACCAATCCTAGCGCCTTATGCTTCCAGAAGCCTCTAACATAACTGTTAAATTCCTTCACTGCTTCGTTATATAAATCACGCTCAGTTTTTACTTGATTTTCTGTACCCTCAAGCTGTGCCTGAAGCATTCCGAAATTTTCAGTGCTGCGAATTTCAGGGTACTTTTCAAATACCACTTGAATGTTGCGATTGATGATGCTGCCTTGTTGCTGAATTTCTTCTGGAGTAGTGGCGCTCTTAATACCAGCACGCGCATTCGTCACTTCCATTAAAATTTTCTCTTCATTGGCAGCAGCACCTTTAACAGTAGCAACCAATTGGGGCACCAAGTCTGCGCGACGTTGATAAGCCGTTTGAACATTCGCCCATTTCTCGTTCACAGCTTCTTGCTTCTCTACTGCACCGCTGTATACACTTGTGCCGTATAAGTAGAAAATACCGAATCCGATTACTATTACTCCAACTACTGCGAGCAGAGCGATTAACACTTTGTTTGATTTCATTTCTTTTAATTGTTGAACGAAGTTGTTCTTTTTTTTCTTGTTAAGCAAATTATTTATTCAACGCTTCGAAGTTGGCCTGAATGAACTTAGTCAACTCAGCTCCTTTCAAAATACCTTTTGATAGCATGGCCAATTGAACCGCTTGCTGCGCAAGGCCTTTGCCCGTTTCTTTATCGGCATTGATCTTCTGCATTAACGGGTGGTTTGAATTCACAACAATGGTATAGCTGTCTGGAAGTTCTCCGTAGAAGCTCATTCCACCACCGCCTAAAGCACTTTGCTCTTTCATGCGGCGCATGAATTCATTTTGTGTAATAGTTACTGGAGCTTCTGTTGAAGACATGTTTTCAAAACTCACGTTGAATGATTTCGAGTCGAGGTTCTCTTCGAACAATGGCTTCAAAGCAGTTTTTTCTTCTTCAGTTAGAAGTGATGCAGAATTCTCTTCCTTCTCAATTAATTTATCCAACACATCGCTATCCACACGTTTGAACTTCAACGTTTGGTCTTTCGATTCCAATTGCGAAATCAAATGTGGCGTCAATGGCGAGTTCATCTCAACCACAACATAACCACGGTCTTTCGCTGAAGCAATGAATGAATCTTGCGCTTGGCTATCGTTACTGTAAAGCACCACAGTGTTGCCACTCTTATCTTTTTGAAGTACGTCCACTTTCACTTTCAATTCTTCCAAATTGAAATATTCATTCTCCGTTGTTTTGAAAAGATTGAAGTTTACAGCCTTTTCGTTGAACTTCTCTTCAGACAACATACCGTAGTGAATGAATACGGAAATATCGTCCCACTTCGACTCGAAATCTTTGCGATCTCCGTTGAACATGCTGTTCAATTTATCCGCAACTTTCTTCGTAATGTGTGCTGAAATCTTCTTCACGTTTCCGTCTTCTTGCAAATAGCTACGCGACACGTTTAACGGGATGTCTGGAGAATCGACTACACCGTGCAGCAACGTAAGGAAATCGGGAAGAATGTTCTTTACTTCATCGGTGATGAACACCTGATTGCTATACAACTGAACTTTGTTTCGGTTGTTTTCCATGTTTGCTTTCAACTTCGGGAAGAATAAAATTCCTGTTAGGTTGAAAGGATAATCTACGTTCACGTGAATATGGAACAACGGATCTTCGAATGAATACGGATACAATTCCCGGTAAAATTTATCGTAATCTTCTTGCTGAAGATCGGCTGGTTTCTTTGTCCAAAGCGGAGTGGTTGAATTGATGATGTTATCAACGGTTGTTTCAACGCGCTTCGCATTTCCCTTGTCGTCTTTCTCTCCGCTAGGGTCGTCGATGTATTCTGTTTTCGTCCCGAAAACAATTTCCACCGGCATGAAGCGACAATACTTATTTAAGATGCCTTCTAAACGAGACTTCTCTGAAAACTCAGTTGAATCGTCTGCGATGTGCAATACGATATCGGTACCGAAGGTCTCTTTCTCCACTGTTTCCATGGTAAAGTTTGGCGAACCATCGCAAACCCATTTAACCGCTGGAGCATCTTTTCTCGACTTAGAAATAATTTCGACTTCCTTTGCCACCATAAATGCGGAATAGAAACCTAATCCGAAGTGACCTATGATTTGCGCGTCTTTGTATTTACTTACGAATTCCTCTGCACCGCTGAAAGCGATTTGATTGATGTACTTATCTACCTCCTCTTCAGACATACCCACTCCATTGTCGCGAATGGTAATGGTCTTCTCTGATTCATTCAAGATAACTTCAACTCTGTAGTTCTCTGCACCTTCTTTAAGTTCTCCGAGGCTACCTAATGTTTTTGACTTTTGACACGCATCTACTGCGTTGCTCACTAACTCGCGTAAAAAGATCTCGTGATCCGAATACAAGAATTTTTTAATAATGGGAAAAATGTTTTCGGTTTGAACTGAAATATTTCCTTGTCTCATAGTATTGATAATTTTCGCTGGCTCATTCAACCAATATGCCACGTGCGGCATTCCGACAACCTGTCAGCGAACACTGACAAATAAAAAAGGGACCGATTCCTCGGCCCCTTTTCATCTGCTAAAAAGTCTCTTAGCGAACTACGATACGTGTAGAAGATGCTTTACCATCTTTCACCATTTGTAATTCATAAATACCAGGAGCAATACCGTTAAGGTTAAGCTCAATGTTTTGAGTACCTGTGCTTACAGTAACTTGATTCACTTGAACCATTTTACCTACTGCATCGATAAGGCTTACATTCATGGCACCACCTTTTGTGCTGTTCAAGCGAACAGTTAAGTGGTCTGTTGCTGGATTAGGGAATACCACTACGTTAGAGATCGTTTCCAATTCTTCAACACTCACAATTGAAACAACAACCTCTTCTCTTGGACTAGGACAGTCGAAAGATGGAGTGTGAGCATGCCAGTCATAGAAGAAATAATAGTAGTTATCACCGTCTTGGTTTGTGTTGGCATTGGTAACGGTAGTACCAGTGATGCTAATTAATCCGTTTACATCATACGGGTACTGGTAAGGAGAAGCAACCGTGATGTTACGATCTCTCCACAAACCTGGGTTAGCGGTATTCGTTCTCAAACCATAACCTGTTCCAGCTGGAACGAAGAAATTCAACGAAATATAAGACTCTCCGTTTGGAATGTTTACATCAGCAGTAGCAATAACGGTTAGGTTCGCATCAACCACCTGAATGGTGCGAACGCCAGCAGCGTTTGAATAAACATAAACGCTGTCAAGAATTACATCTTCCAATGCATCGAACTTGTTGAAGTTGGTTGGTGTGTTTGCGAAGTACAGTCCATTAGATGCTGAAATAGCAATCGAAGATACATTTTGAGTATTATTTACTGTATAAGTACCCAAACCACCTGAACCTGTGCCATAGCCCGTAATTACTGTACCGTTAGACACTCCAGTTCCAGTAAGGGTTTGACCTATAACAAACTGTCCGCTAGTTAAAGAGGTAATTGTCAATGTCGTTCCCGAAATTGATCCTACACCAGTACCTGAATCAAAAATCTGTTTTCCACCGTTACCTACCGCACCACCGAAAGTAGCAACGTCTTCAACCCAGAATGAAGTTGGAGAAGTTGTGATTGTTGGAGTGGTGAATGTTGCACCAGATCCAATTGGAGAACCACCATTAGCCACATCGTACCACAACAAGTTTGAACCCGTTGCGGTTAAGTCTGCCGTTATTCCAGTTACATCGATATTCACATCAACCGCAGTAGGAGCTGCAGGGGCGTCATAAACTACAACGGTTGTTACAGCAGACTCAGCCATACCGCAACCCCCCATAACTTCTACAGTGTAATCGCCTGGAAGTGTTGCATCAATTGTTTGTGTTTGAGCTCCATTGCTCCACAAATAACTTGCACCTTCGGAAGCAGTTAATTGTACCGACATTCCTTCGCAGAAATCAAGAGCACCTACAACAGCAATTGTTGGCGTTTGAACATCTGAGTTAACGGCAACAGTAATTGCGTTTGAGTTTGAAGCACATCCGTTTGCATCGTATGAAATAGCCGTGTACAAACCTGGGTCACTAACAGTGATTGTGCTTGTAGTAGCACCATTGCTCCAAATAAAGCTGCTCCCATTTGCAGAAGCGGTTAAATCTACTGATTGTCCAACACACAATTGAGTGTTTCCATTAGCAGTGATTGATGCTACAGGAGCAGTACAATCAACTTCCACGAAACTGTGGTACTGATCAATACCCGGATTGGTAATTACTTTCATTCCACCAGCAGGCCAGTGAATGATTGCGTAGTCAATAGAAGTAGCAGAACCAATTCCGAAGTTTAAGATGTTCGAGTTTGTGATACCGTAGCTAACTCCTGAACGAACTTCACGCACTTGTGTTCCCCAAGGACCGTGAATTTCAACTACAGCACCTACAGCGTTTTTGTTAGAAATAACCCCTTCTAAATGAAAACCAACCCAATGGTTGTTGTTTCCACCATTGATTTGAAGACGGTCAGCAACGTTACTTGGAGTAACATAACCGTTTGCGTTACCATAACCGGCGTAAACGTCAACGAAACCATCGTTGTTCAAATCTCCCAATCCAAAACCGTGCATGGTTTGTGGGTTGTTGAATGCATTTGTCTGCGCAGTAAAGGTGTGATCACCGTTGTTGCGGAGGTATCCAAAAGCACCACCTGCATAAATTATATCAATGAATCCATCGTTATCGAAATCGGTCATCTGCCCTTGCATGAAGAATCCCGATACGTTCTGTAAACCTGAACCCGCAGTAATATCGGTGAAGTATCCAAGACCGTTGTTTTCATAAAGTTTCAAAGTGCTACTGTGCGTGGTCATCATGCAATCGAAGTCACCATCGTTGTCGATATCTCCGAAAGTTGCAGTCCAAGACTGCTGAAGATTCACTAATCCGCGTGCAGCAGCATCTTCGTGATAAACGTTGTTTCCATCGTTAACGAAAAGTAAGTTGGTACGACGCTTATCTAGAGGATCATTAGACGCCTGACGACATTTTGCCACCAACAAGTCTAAGTCACCATCACGGTCAAAGTCAGAAAACTCGTTTCCGTAGTTACCAGACATTAATGGATCTGAAGTACCAGGGTAGTTACCTGGATATAAGTTATAATCTAAAACTGTGTTACCCGCGGCGTCTGTCATGATAGTGTTCTTGTGAATCATGTTTCCAGCGCCGTCGTTTCTCCACATGTTCGAAGGACCATCGTCATGACAAGCGAAGAAATCTAACCATCCGTCATTGTCCATATCACCAAGAGTAACAGCTTGTGTGAATATTGAAACTGGAAGAGTGGTGGTTACAGCCGTACCATTCGCATCGATGTTGTATACGTGAAGATTGTCGTAAGAACCTCCGGAAATAACATCTCCAAAACCATCGTTATCGATGTCTCCAACAGTCATTCCCCATTGTGAAGCACCCAATTGAGTACCCGTATTCACTTGGACAAATGTACCATCGGCTTGTTGATATAAAATGCGAAGTGTCTTACTTTGGTCCATTACCACGATGTCGTTAAGACCATCGTTATTCATGTCCCAAACGCCTGTTACACCTCCGCTAAAGTAAGAACCTGGCAGCGTTCCCGCTGTAAAGGTTTGCGCAGATGCAGCGGCAAAGCTTACCATTGCAAGAGCTAAAACGTAGAGTTTTTTCATAAAGGTTAATTGGTTTTCAAAATTTCGAAGGGAAAATACAACAAAGGCAGCTATAACAAGTGAGCTTTAAAAAAAAAAAAGACGATTCTTTGAATTCTACATCCGAGCCACTAACTCTGAATATAAATCAGTTAAATAAGTCTCATTACTTTCTGCTACGGCAATAATTTCTTGAATACTCGTATGCTTCAAACGTGCAGGATCACA
>JBJOON010000076.1:0-8754 GCA_046051235.1 Bacteroidota bacterium | reverse complement strand
TGCTTCTTCGCAATTGCTGAAAGACCGCGGTGTAAATAGCAAAGACTTGAAGCAATTGCTTCTCGACATGCGCAAAGGACAACGCGTTACCTCTTCCACGCAAGAACAAACATTTCAATCGTTAGAGAAATATGCAAAGAATCTGAATAAGCTCGCGCAAGACGGAAAGCTTGATCCAGTGATTGGTCGCGATGAAGAGATTCGTCGTGTGCTTCAAATTCTTTCTCGCAGAACGAAAAACAACCCCATCTTAATCGGAGAACCTGGGGTGGGTAAAACAGCCATTGCCGAAGGCATTGCGCATCGCATTATAAACAAAGACGTTCCTGAAAATCTATTAGATAAAACCATTTACAGCCTCGACATGGGAGCGCTTGTTGCGGGTGCGAAATACAAAGGTGAGTTCGAAGAACGATTGAAATCGGTAGTGAAAGAAGTGCAAGAAAGCAACGGAGATCTCATTCTTTTCATCGATGAAATTCATACACTCGTAGGGGCGGGCGGTGGCGAAGGCGCAATGGATGCCGCAAACATCTTAAAACCTGCCTTGGCCCGCGGAGAGCTGCGCGCTATAGGTGCAACCACCTTGAATGAATACCAGAAGTATATTGAAAAGGACAAAGCACTCGAGCGAAGATTCCAACAAGTGTTGGTAGACGAACCGAACCGAGAAGATGCTATTTCCATTCTTCGTGGATTGAAGGAAAAGTATGAATCGCACCACAAAGTGCAGATTAAGGACGACGCTATTATTGCAGCGGTTGACTTTTCCATTCGATACATCAACGATCGTTTCTTGCCAGATAAAGCCATTGACTTAATTGACGAAGCGGCTTCACGCCTGCGCATGGAGATAAATTCAAAGCCTGCAGAGCTTGATGAAATTGAACGGAAAATTCTTCAATTAGAAATTGAACGCGAAGCCATCAAGCGCGAAAACAACACGGTCCGATTGAATGAGATTGGGGAAGAGATTGCTAACCTTCAAGAAGAACGCAACGGTTTGTACGGTCAATGGAAAGCAGAGAAAGATGTTGTAGAGCGCATTCAGCAGGCGAAGAAAGACATTGAGTCGTTCAAAGTTCAAGCTGAACAAGCCGAGCGCGAAGGGAACTTCGGATTGGTTGCAGAAATTCGTTACGGAAAAATCCGTGAGAAAGAACAAGCCATAGAAAGCGACCGCGAAGAACTTCAAAAACTTCAATCGAATACCAAAATGGTGAAGGAAGAAGTAGATCCGGAAGAAATCGCTGATGTCGTTGCAGCATGGACAGGCATTCCTGTTTCGCGCATGATGGAAAGTGAACGCGAAAAATTGCTTCGTATGGAAGACGAATTGCACAAGCGTGTCGTTGGTCAAGAAGAAGCCATTGCAGCGGTGAGCGATGCAGTGCGCAGAAACAGATCTGGATTGAGCGATGAAAAACGTCCGATTGGATCGTTCATTTTCTTGGGAACTACAGGGGTTGGTAAAACAGAATTGGCGAAGGCGTTGAGTGAATATTTATTCAACGATGAAAACGCCATGACGCGCATTGACATGAGTGAGTTCCAAGAGAAGCACAGCGTGTCTCGCTTGGTAGGAGCGCCTCCTGGATATGTTGGATACGATGAAGGCGGACAGTTAACAGAAGCGGTTCGAAGAAAACCCTACTCTGTTGTGTTGCTCGATGAGATTGAAAAAGCGCATCCCGATGTGTTCAACATTTTGCTTCAAGTTCTAGATGATGGAAGACTGACCGATAACAAAGGACGTGTTGCTAATTTCAAGAATACTATTGTGATTATGACCAGCAACATTGGTTCGCACATCATTCAAGAAAACTACAATCATGTCGACGATAAGACGAACCTGACTTCCCTATTCGAAAAAACGAAAGAGGAAGTGATGGAAGTGGTTAAGAAGTCACTTCGTCCAGAATTCTTAAATCGCATAGACGAAGTGATCATGTTCCCTCCTCTTCTAAAGA
This sequence comes from Bacteroidota bacterium, assembly GCA_046051235.1. Taxonomy (GTDB): domain Bacteria; phylum Bacteroidota; class Bacteroidia; order Flavobacteriales_D; family Sanyastnellaceae; genus CAIZGX01. The sequence continues at coordinate 6,784 of JBJOON010000076.1, read as the reverse complement.
AAGAAGTGCGTGAGATTGTCACCATTCAATTGCACATCTTGGCGCAACGTCTTCGCAAGAATGACATCATTCTGAAGGTTTCTCCAGATGCATTGGAATGGCTCAGTGAAAAGGGCTACGACCCACAATTCGGAGCGCGACCTGTGAAGCGCGTTTTGCAAAAAGATGTCTTGAACATTCTATCTAAACACTTGCTTGCAGGAACCATAGACAAGTCAGCCCCCGTCGTTCTCGACATGTTCGAAGGGCAGCTTGTTTTCCGCAAGGAAATCGAAGGCGAAAAAATCGAAGAAGCTTAAACTCTGTGGTGCACGAATTTTAAAGTAAATTCGTGCACCATGGAAGTAAAACCGCCTATCCCAAAGTATAGCATTCGAAAAATCCTCAAAACAGAGCAAAAAATGTATGCCCTGTATGGAGGACTTTTCGGTTTAATGTTTCCCATTATTGGAACATTCGTCGAATGTTACATTGAAAACATGGGATTCAATTGTTCCCAACTGCTAGCATGTCAAGCAAATACTCCAATGCTATGGATTATTGATATTGCCCCGATAGTGCTCGCTGTGTTTTCATCTTTTGCCGGAAAGCAAATGGATATTGTTCGGCAGACGAATAGAGAATTGAATGTGCGCTACAACCAAATGGTTTCATTGCGCGAAATCGCAGACTCAGCCAATGCTTCGAAAAGCGAATTCCTTGCGAACATGTCGCACGAGATTCGCACGCCCATGAATGCCATTATTGGTATGAATTATTTGTTGAAGAAAACCGAGCTTTCCGAAAAACAAGCAGACTATGTGAGTAAGGTCGAAGTCTCAGCAAAAAATTTGTTACGCATCATCGACGACATTCTCGACTTCTCGAAAATTGAAGCAGGAAAGCTCACCTTAGAAAGCACCCACCTTTATTTAGAAGAATTGGTATCCGATGTTGCAGATGCCGTTAACGTGAAACTTCAAAAGAAAAATAATGTTGAATTAGTTACACACATTGATCCAAACATTCCACCGGTGATTCTTGGCGATTCAGTGCGTCTGCGACAGGTACTTTTGAACCTAACAGACAACGCGGCAAAATTCACAGAAGACGGAGAGGTGCACTTGTTAGCGAAAGTGGTAACTAAACTTCCATATGGAATCATTATTCGTTTCGCGGTAAAAGACAGCGGAATAGGAATGACAGAAGAGCAAGTCAATAAGTTGTTCCGTCCCTTTCAACAAGCTGACTTATCTACGACCAGAAAGTTTGGTGGAACTGGATTAGGTCTTGCCATTTGTAAGAAGATTGTAGAAATGATGGACGGCGAGCTGTCTGTGACCAGTGTGGCTGGCGAAGGATCTGAATTTTCATTCAATGCCTTCTTCTCACTATCAAACGAAGAAGCCAACAGCATTACCAAGGTAGAATCTATAACTGGAATGCGTGCTTTACTTGTTGATGATTCCGACAGTGCACGAATTGTTTTGGAGGAAATGCTTAGTTCATTCGGCTTTGAAGTTCTTATGACTGACAATGCGAAAGAAGCGATTGAGATTTTTGAAAAAGAGAGTGCGGCGAAACGACCGATTTCACTGATGGTTGTTGATTGGAGAATGCCAGGCATGGACGGACTTCAATTGGTTGCCGAGCTACGAAAAAAAGAAGGTCATTCTGTTCCATCAGTGCTCATGGTAACTGCTTTCGGCGTAGACACTGTTCGTCAAGCAGCCAAAGAAAAACTCATCGACGGATATTTGCTTAAGCCCATTAACCCCTCTATTCTTTACGATACCATCAACAGTATTTTACACCTCGGTGAAAAACGCGTCCTCGATAAAGCGAAAGATGTTGACGTGATTGAAAACTATCGCGCTGCATTGAAAGATTCGAAGGTATTGTTGGTGGAAGACAACGATATTAATCTTGAATTGGCCATTGAATTACTTCGCGATGTGGGTATTGAACCCGACTTTGCACGCAACGGTTTGGAAGGATGGGAAAAGGTAAAGGAGAACACTTACGATTGCGTTTTGATGGATATTCAAATGCCAGAGATGGATGGACTTACAGCGACTCGAAATATTCGTCAAGACGAAAGATTCAAATCGTTGCCTATTCTTGCCATGACCGCGCACGCCATGAAAGGTGAACGCGAAAAAAGTTTATCTGCTGGAATGAACGATCACATTACCAAACCAATTGATCCCCACATTCTCTACAACGCACTCATCAAATACATCAAAGGGGAAGACACCGCGAAATCTGCTGCTAGTTTCGCCGAACAAAATGCAACTGCCGATGGCGATGCTCCTTTCCACATTGAAGGAGTAGATGTAATAAACGGATTGAAACGTGTTGCTGGAAAACAAGATTTGTATTTCAAACTTTTAAAAACATTCGTTGACAATTACTCGGGTGCTACAGCTAAAGCGCAAAAGATGGTGATGGAAAAGAATGTAACCGAACTTGCAGCATTGCTTCACACAATAGCTGGAGTATCGGGAAACATAGGCATTACAGAGCTATACGAATTGGCGCATCCGATTTCAAGTGAATTGAAAACCGTTTCGCAAGAAGCAACCCCAACGCTGAACAGTTCGCACCTGCAAAAGACCATTGCAGTCTTCACCAAGCTCGACAAGCAACTTCCAATCATTGAAAAATTTGTTCTTGCCAACGCAAAAATTGCCGCAGCTACAACAGAAGTTTCCGATGACGAATTGAACGAACGAATTGCTGCACTGAAGAAAGCCATTGAAGAGAATGACATGCAAGCAGGAGAGCTTTGCGAAGAGATGATTTCGAAATTCAGGTTGAATGAAGAAATGAAATCGAAATTAACCGACATCCAAAAAGCGCTGAACGAATTTGAATTCGACGCAGCCTTAGAAATCATAAAGAAATAATCAATCGAACTTCCAGTGGAGAACGCAGAACAAAAGCCTTTAATCTTAGCCGTAGACGATTCGGCAGAAAACCTTCAAGTTCTTTCAGCTTTATTGAAAGATCACTACCGTGTAAAGATTGCCAAGAGTGGCGAAAAAGCAATAGAAATTGCGCAGCAAGAACAACAACCCGATCTTATATTATTGGACATCGTTATGCCCGAAATGGATGGGTTCACTGCTTGTGAAAAACTTAAAAGCAATCCGATAACGCAGAAAATCCCTGTCATCTTTTTAACGGCATTGAATGAAGTAGCCGATGAAACGCGTGGATTCAAAGTGGGTGGTGCAGATTTTATTATTAAGCCTTTCAATCCAGACATTGTAATGGCCCGTATAAATACTCACATTGCCCTTCAAGCCGAACGAAGAAAATCAGAATCGCTGTTGCGCATTCTTCTTCCAGACAAAGTCATTACTGATCTTATTGTTAAAGGGAAACATACACCCGAGATTCACAAAAATGTGAGTATTCTATTTTGCGATTTTGTTGGCTTCACTACCATCACTTCTACCCTCACTCCTGAATTTTTAATTGAAGAATTATCAGAAATTTTTAGTGAGTTTGACGAGATTTGTGCACGCAACAACGGCATGCGAATTAAGACCATTGGAGACGCGTACATGGCTACTACGGGCATTGGATCAGAGAGCGCTGATCACGCAAAAGAAATGGTTACCATTGCGCATGATTTCATTGATTACCTTGAAAAAAGAAATGTAGTTTCGAAGCAAGCATGGACCTGCAGAATTGGTATTCACAGCGGAGAAATCATTGCCGGAATTGTTGGGAAATCTCGTTTCATTTACGATATTCTAGGAGATAACGTAAACATAGCTGCAAGAGTGGAAAGTAATGGAACACCAATGAAAGTCACTGTCACACGAGCAACTAAATCACTTATAGAACATGGATTTAAATACGAATCGAAAGGAAATGTTATGTTGAAAGGGAAAGGCGAAATGGAATTGTTCTTAGCAGAAAAAGCAAATTAACTTTTTTGCGCCACGCGCAAACGAACCTCTGATAAATTCTCTGCCTTCTTTTCAGCTCTGCGAATTTGATTCGCAGCTGTATGATAGTTATGGCCTTCCAAAAATTTAACTTGAAGATTGTCCCAGGTGAATCGGTCGCTCATTTCACCACAAGCCGACATTTCAAGAAATAAATTTTCACCGATTAAACTGAAATCGTCGCGTCCCAAGTAGTCTAAATCTGCATCGCAAAGAATTCGTTCCAAAAGATTTTGGGGATTCTGTGGCATGTGTGTTGCGCGAATACAGCCTGTAATTATATCGCAATCTTCATAGGTAAGTGCGCTAAGTCCGCCAATTGCCTGAAAAAAATCAACACTCGCTTGCTCATGTCCAGAGCGTACTTTTAAGAATCCGGTATCATGAAAAAGCGCAGCAATTTTTAAAATTTCGAGTTCGCGATCGGTAACCCCTTCCAATTTACCTATTGCCTGCGACTGCTCAATAACATCCAATGTATGTCGAACATCATGGTAATAATAATGCTTGTTCAGGCCATCTTTTAAGCGCTGCAACACAGGTTCAAGGTTTTGTAAATAGAAAGCATTTAACTCTGTCATGAAGCTAGATATTACTACAAATTTCGGAAAACAATTCGCTAACGAAGATGCATATTCTTTATTACTTTTGAACCACTTTATATGAAAAACATTAATCGCATACTTATTCCCTTCGATTTAAGGGAAGAAAGCTACAACGCAATTCTACACGCCGAGTTTATCGCGCGTCTTGCAAATTCTGAAATTGTTTTACTTCACTTAGTGAAACACGAAAGCGACATTCCATACGGTCAAAACGAACTGAACAAATGGGCAGATCGTATTCGCGAGACGTTTGAGGGGTCGGTAAAAACCATTGTGGAAGAAGGAGAGTTAGCAACAACGATTGACGAGATTGCGAAACTTCAAAACTGTGGTTTGGTTGTTATGCCTACCCATGGTATGCGCGGATTGCAACGAATAACTGGAAGTCTAGCGTTGAAAGTTGTTTCTGAATCTACTGCTCCATTCATTATTGTTCAACAAAGACATATTCGTTCAGAAGGATATAAAAAGATTGTTATTCCGGTTACCTTCCGTCAGCAATTGTTAGAAGAAGCTAACTTCTTCGCTGAAATGGCGAGGTTGTTTAGCGGTGAAATATATTTCATTGCGCAGCAAGTTGCAAGTGACCACGACGAAGAGTTGATTGCTCAAGTGGAAGCTGTTTTCAGTTCAGCGCAAATTCCATTCAGCTTGCACATTGAAACAGACCACAAGCCTTTTGCTAAATCTGTGGTTGGCTACGCAGCTTCGTTAGATGCCGACTTGATTTGTGCCGTGAATTTTTCTTTTGAATACTTGTACACGTTGTTCCCACGCACAGAGGAAGAAGACTTGATTTACAACGAAGCCCAAATTCCGGTGTTATTAATTACCCCTGAACAACAAGACGATTCTGTTTATTACATACCCATGTGGCACTAAAAAATTATTTGACATGTCGAAAATTATTGTCCCTTCAGATTTTTCAAGCACCTCAGACGTTGCAGTGAATTACGCTTGTGAAATTTCAAAAATACTAAGAACTCCTGTTGAAATTCTTCACATTGTTAAGGACAAGTCAGAAGAAGCTGGTGCATTGGCTAAACTCAACGCACAAATTTCTAAGTACAAAGAAAAAACGGGTGTTGAAGCAACTCCTGTTGTTCGCTTTGGAAACATCTTTGACGAAATTCCGAAAATGACTGAGGAGTTAACTGGAGAGCTCGTTGTAATGGGAACACACGGATTAAGTGGACTTCAATATATTATTGGAAGTAACGCATTACGAGTGATTTCAGACTCAGACGCACAGTTCATAGTAGTTCAAGAAAAGACAAAACAAAGCGCAAACATTAAGCGCATTTTAGTCCCCTTGGATTTACACAAAGAAACCAAGCAGAAAATAAAATTCGCAAATGACCTAGCTAAGAAGTTCAATGCTGAAGTTCACATTATATGCCCGAAAGAGTCGGACGAGTTCTTGAATAACCAAGTGAAAAGAAACATGGCCTATGCGGAAGGATATTTCGTTGAGAACGGTGTGACTTGTAAGACGAAGGTAGCAGATGAGGGAAGTTCGGGATTTGTGAAGGAAATTGTTAAATATGCGCAATATGCAGAAATTGATTTGATGTGCATTTTGAATTTTGCAGGCGAGCGTTTGATTCATGTATTTGGTGCCGATGCCGAGCAAAAGATAATTACAAACGAACCCGGAATTCCGGTGTTGGTTATAAATCCGATTAGTGCCAATGTAGATGCGCGCAGCGTTTTCGCTCAATAGGCGAAAAAAGATTTTGTCAGAAGGCTTGAAAATTAAAAAAGAGATGTATATTTGCACCCCCTTAGGGTGCTTTAAAAAAGAGATGTATATTTGCACCCCCTTAGGGTGCTAAAGAGCATTTCGGGGTGTAGCGTAGCCCGGTATCGCGCCTGCTTTGGGAGCAGGAGGTCGTAGGTTCGAATCCTGTCAGTTGGATAGAGCATCTGCCTTCTAAGCAGACGGTCAGGGGTTCGAATCCCTTCGGGATCACGAAGAGACAAAAAAGTCCTCAACGAAAGTTGGGGATTTTTTGTTTGTTCTAAGTTCATTAAGGCCATTGATATTCCATCTTTTTCTATTTTTACGAGCATACTACCTTAACTCATTCACCTATGTGGAAGAACTTATCGCTGATATTTATTTGTATCCTCGTTGTAAGTGGATGCACCATTGAAAAAAAGAGATACTCCAGTGGCTACCACACCACATGGAATCTCCAAAAGTATGCTCCAAAAAAAACAACTGCTACGCATTTC
>JBJOON010000075.1:0-15663 GCA_046051235.1 Bacteroidota bacterium | reverse complement strand
TGGCTGGTAATTGTAATTCACACGCTTGGTTTGCGCGCCTGGACTGCGGAAATCTGAACTTACATATTTCCATCCCGCTTCAACACTTAAACCTTTCGATGAGTTAACACCCATCCATTTCGCATCGAAAATCCTTCCGTTGGTCTCCGGTGAACCCTCAAATTTCTCGTAGTAAGTTCTTGAAGTTCCTGCTTCCACATTCACTTTCATTTTCCAGTTGGAAATATCTCTCTTCAACAACAAAGTACCAGTAGTTACTGGGTTGTGGAAGGTGCTTAAATTTCTCGAAGTTCCTTCAATATCGAAAAGTGTCACATGATTCAGTCCTACTTCAACGAAGTTACTTTGAACCAAGTTCACGTTATATCCAGCAAATAAACGATCGTTGATGTTACCGAAATCTGTTGTTCTAACACGTGTAGCTACAGTATGAAATTGCAACTCCTTCACAAACTTCGAAAACTGCAATCCGAATTCTGCAGCGGCTCCTTGTTGTCTCCACGAGCTATCTGCAGCATAGAAATTATCGTAATTCATCAAGCGAGTTTGTTGTTGAAACACAACAGGTCCTTGGGTAATAATTTCTTGTTGTGTATTCGAAAGGGTATACGGAGAAAGCTTATAGTTGATGTCTCCCAATTGGTAACGAACAACTCCACCGGCAACACCTTTGATATACAACTGACGAATGTCGAAACTAACCCCAGATCCCCAGAATCCGCCGTAGTCGTTGCGCACACGCACCATACCTTGAATTTCGGTGTTTCTATTCGGACGAATATTCATTCCCAAATCAACTAGGGTGTGACCACTATTCATGCGTGGAATGGTAATGGTATCTTCCACTTCCTGACCCATTCTATCTCCGTAATAAAGTCCACGTGCAGCACCCGTGAATACAACTTTACGTAAATCCTTTTCCTGTGCCGAAACGAATTGAGTCACTACAAGTGCAGCAATTCCAACAACAATGTGTAATTTATTTTTCATTAAAAAAACGCTTTTAATTCAACCACTAATTCTCTTCCATTGAAATGATCTAACGAAAAACTTTTGTCTTCGAAAGAGAACCAACGGTGACGTAAATAAAGTCTTGTATTTCTTCCTAATTCAACATCTACTCCCAAGCCGTAACCTTGTCCGTATTGGTTTCTAGGCCTTCTTGAAACTTCGTCGATGTTCGTTAAATAATTCGCAATAGTTCTTTCGTAACCAATGTATCCGTTCAACATAACCGTTGGCGTGAGTTCATAGTACACTTCAAGTTCGGAAGAATACTGACGCACATATGCTTTCTCGTTTGTAACAACAATTGGCGAAAACTTCCTTCCTGCACTTTGCATTTGTAACAGCGAAAACAGAAATATTTTGTGTGATCCAATTTTTCCTTGATACTTCATTTGTGCCTCTGCAACATTGAAGTGCTTTTTGTTCACTACAACACCCGAACTATCATCGGACAGTTGAACAGATTCATAAGTGTCTCTGTATATATCTGAATATCTTCCATAAGGTCCAACGTTAGCCGGATACTGCCAGCGCCAGAAGCGAGAGCGTGTAACGCTGTTCACGGGATGACCATAGGTAATAATTCCGGCGGCGGCTTGTAACTCGGATGACGCCCCCATACCTCCGCTGAACTTAAATTTCTTCGTGCCCCACTGAACGTTCAAGTTTAATCCCTGACGATTGTTCGTCATTTGACCCAAACGAATCATAGAACTTCCAAAGGGTTGAAGAAGAGAAGAACTTCCAACAGCCCCTGCTGGAATTTCATTTGCGGCATATTCTTGTGTTGCTGTGTTCCAAAAAATTGCGGTGTTGTTAACCACCTTCGGACTTAAACGAAAAGCGTGAACTTCTAAGATTGGTCTTCTACCAATAACCGGGGTAGACCAACGCAATTGAAGTGCTTCACCCCACCCACCTTTGTGTCTAGGGCTGTAGTATTTTCCAACTCCCATCTCGGCCTTCAGCGTATGCCCTTTAATATTTGTCATACCCTCAAGCGTAATTACATTAAGTCCAAAAGCCTCACGGGCAAGGCTGTCTGTGTAGTTAACACTGTTGAATGTATTCAACGCAAGGAATCCGTTCTTCTTTCCTTTGCGCAACAATTTACCACCGTAGGAATAGTTCGGAACGACAGAAAAACCACCGTTGATTTCACTCTTTCCAACCATACCTAATAGATAAAAATTCTTAGGCAATTCTTTTCCTTCAATAACAGCTCCTTGAAATGCGCGGTTACCCCAACGCGAATCTTGGTCTATACTTCCTTGATCGAAGTATTGCTGATATCTAGAAGCCGCGCTGTTTCCCATAGGATCCCACGGATTTCTTTCAAACAACATAAAACGATTGTAACCGCGGAAAGAACCGAAGGTCAAATCAGAAATACTCAACCATTGAATACCACCAACACGCACGCCCCATTGTCCGTATTTCGTTTTGAAATTACCGTACAAATTCATTCCGAGCATGGTTCCCAAATTTCCACCTAGAGCAACAGTTCCTAAAGGTTTCTGAATACTCGGGCGAAGAGAGTCGGCCACTTGTGCGCCATATGAAGGATTAATTACTCCATTCAAGAATTGAAACATTCTTAAATCGAATCCCCAACTTGATTTGTCGGAAAACTGACCTGCTACATTCACCAACAAATTAGGTAACTGTTCATCGTCACCAATAAAAAAGTTTCTTGGAAGAAGTGTATCGGTTGGTATTGTTCTTTGATAAGCTCTATTCTGCTTAGTGTAGGTTCCAAAAAAACGATAGAATCCTGAAACACTTATCTTTCCTGGGGTTATAGAATCCTTCTTCGGATAAAGTCCGTAAGAAGAGGTAAGGTTGTCAACCTGCCCCCACGCACCATTTCCTTCAACCAGAAATAGAAGTGCTAAAAGAGAAAACAGATATTTAAAATTAGACTTCATTCGCATTAAGGTTGAAATTCGATTCGTTTGAACGAGACTGCGCGCTTCGGTGCTTGTCCTTCTTTTCTTGGCATCACATAAAACGGAACGTTGGTATAAGCGTAGTGCCCATTTCCATCTACCGTTTCAAAAAACAAGCGATAGGCACCTTCGGTTGAAGGGGCAAAAAACTTTGCGCTTGTTGTGAGTTTCTTTTTGAATAGTCCAGCTATTGGCGTTGGAGCGCTTTCAGCATCTCCACCCGATTTAATGTCGCGACTCTCAGGAACAATGACCCAAGCCGATTTCAGTAGGTCACCATCGGCATCTCTTACAAAGGCAGTCGCCTCGTATATTTCATCTGCTGTTAAAGCAATGTACTCGCCTTTCTTTTTTCCATTGACGAGCAAAGAATCCAAAACAGGTGTTCTGTTTTTTACAGTTCCAGGTTTCCAAATGTCCTGCAGAACTTCAACCGCTTCGGAGACATTACCTTCAGCAGAGAACAATCCGTACCAAGTAGAAGTGGTCTCTTGCTTATGACCCCACAGGAATACATAAGAGCCAATGCAATAATTTTTGTCTGCCTGAATCTCATTGCTCAATCGCTCTCTGTATGACTTTGCCTTTTCTGAACTGCTTTGTTCTACTGGCGCTCCCCACTTCGTCTTAGCAACTTCCCAATGTCCGTTTGGCCCCCACTCTGTAATCATGTAAGGACCCTGCCACCCGAAATTGCGAATGTTCTTACGAACGCCGGCAATGTCGCCGTAGGTATTCACGCAGTACACGTCAATCTCAGGTGCATCGCGAAGAATTAATTTCACTTCCTTCTCGTCTAATCCAGCCGTAACTGTTGAAGTCGGATGGTTGTGATCAACTTCATGAATGAATTTCGCGATGTCATTGATAGCAGCCCAAACGCGTGTGTTCGAATAAAACAGATCAACTTCGTTTCCAATTCCCCACATTAACAGAGCGGGGTGGTCTTTATATTGAAGGATAACTTTTTTAAATCCTTCTAATTGCGCAGCAACTTTCTTTTCGTCGTTGTAATCAAAACCATGACGCTCATGTTGCACCCAAAGTCCCAACATGACTGTTAGTCCTTTTGAATAGGCCTCGTCTAAAATTTCTTGTGCATTGTCTGTGCTCCAGGTACGAATAGAATTTCCACCTATTTCAACCAATTTATCGAGTTGAACGTTTCCACCAGCACCGCGCACCTCATATTCCTTTCCATTTCTCGACATGTGCCAAACACCGGAATCATCTTGCGCCACTGTAACCGGGATTGCCTGAGCATTCGCCTCAGCAACACTGAAGAAAAAAGCCAACAAGATGAATAAGTATATAGGGCTATTGTTTTTCATTTTAAATTCGTTTCAGTTGAAGGAATTGTCGGCAAAGTACACAACAATTCACAAAACATTCTTACAATAAAAACAAATGTATTAAAACCTTTTTGTATAAAGTACAATTTCTCTAAATTAGCAAAAAACTAGATCATGAAAAAAATTCTATTCTTATTCTTATCAATGTTCTCTCTTAGCGCAATGGCTCAAGTAGATGTTACTTTTCAAGTTGACATGAATGGCGTAACCGGATTCACTACTCCTGAAGTGAACGGAACGTTTAACAACTGGTGCGGAAGCTGTGCTCCAATGGCCGATGCGGATGGCGACGGTGTTTGGGATCTTACCATTGCTTTAATGCCAGGCGCTTATGAATACAAATTTTCTTACGACAACTGGGGTGGACAAGAAACTTTAGTTGCAGGAAGTTCTTGCACCATGACCACCGGGATTTACACCAATCGCGTATTAAACGTTTCTGTTGCTGACTCTTTACCAGTTGTTTGTTGGGGAAGCTGCGCTGCATGCGGACAATCAGTTGGTCCATACAACATCACATTTGTTGTAGATATGAACAACAGCGGAGCAACATTCACAACACCTGAAGTGAATGGAACTTTCAACAACTGGTGTGGCAATTGCGCACCAATGAGCGATGTGAATGGCGATAACATCTGGGAAATCACAATTGCCCTCAATACAGGTATTTATGAATACAAATATGCCTACGATAACTGGTCAGGATCAGAGTCACTCCTAGCTGGTGACCCATGCACGGTAACAAATTCTGGTTTCACGAATAGAACATTAGACGTAAGCGGAACACTTGTAATGGACACCGTTTGTTACGGAAGTTGTTTGGATTGCGGAGGAATTAACGTTGAAGAAGAAACTGAAAATGCATTTTCTATCTACCCTAATCCGGTTCAAAGTTCTTTCTTAATTCAAAGTTCTTCTTTAATAAAGAGCCTTTTTGTTTTAGATAACACAGGAAAGCGCATTTCTCTTCCAACTGTAGCATTGAATAACAACGTTCAAGTGAACACAGAATCACTTCCCGCTGGAATCTATCACGTGCAAGTTGTAACCGCGAAAGGCTCGACTACACAGCGTTTCGTGAAGTTGTAAGATTAATTAAAACTCAAATACAAACCCTTTGTCGCGATACTGTTTATACAGTTTCGCGTCAAAGCGGTATAAGCTAGACGGACGGTGACGCACATTTTGCTGCGATTCGTCAAGACGAGTTAAGAATTTCAAACCGTTGATTTTCTTTCTGAAATTACCCTTATCGAATTCCCTTTGCAAAATCGTTTCGAAGATTGCTTGGAATTCGGTGAGGGTAAATTTTTCTGGAAGAACTTTACTCCAAAGTGGCTCTGCAACAATAATGTCTTTGAGCGCACGGAAACTCTCGTTCAAAATTTCTTTGTGATCGAAAGCCAATTTCGGGATACGCTTAATGCTGTGCCATTTGGTTTGCTTAGCCCATTTAGAGGGAAGCGGATTAATATCCATTAATTCCACCAATGCAATATATCCCACGGTAATAACACGTCCTAACGGATGACGATTCACCTTTCCAAACGTGTGCACCTGTCTCATGCTCACATCTGACAAGGAGGTAAGATCATTCAACACGCGTTGCGCTGAGTCGTCAAGATCTTCATACGGATAAACCAAGTCACCTGGAAGTGCCCAAAAATCCTGAAAGGGATCGGTTCCTCTCTGAATGAGTAAAACCTTTAGTTCTCTTTCATGATAACCAAAGATGACGCAATCGACAGAAAAGGCCGATTTGAAGAACTCGTCAATTGGAATTGAATAGATATCGTCCTGTTCAATTCTTGTCTTTGATATTTTCTTGGAAATGCCCATTTCTCAATTTTAGGCGAAAATAAATGACAATTATTACGAGTTCTTGTAAAATCTACATTTTTTTTAAAAAATAGTTTTTGTCTATTGTACAATTAGTCTATATTCGTGATAACCTTAAAACTTAATTTACAAAAAATGAAAAAGATTTACCTCCTCTTTCTGCTCTTATTGTCATACATCGGAGCAGAAGCTTTCAATGTCACGTTTCGCGTGGACATGAGCAACGTTGCGGGCTTTACCACCGCCAATGTGAACGGAAACTTTAACGGCTGGTGCGGGCCTTGCGCTCCTATGACTGATGCTAACAGCGACGGCATATGGGAAACTACGATAGACCTGCCTGCTGGAAATTATGAATACAAATTTACCGCAGACGGATGGGGGCAGCAAGAAAATCTCACTCCAAACACCTCTTGCACCGTAACCAATTTCGGTTACACGAACCGCTCATTATCCGTCTCAGATGATATAACATTGCCAGTAGTTTGTTGGGGAGCATGCACAAATTGCACATCTGTGTACCCTGTGACCTTCAAAGTTGACATGTCCAATGTAACTTCTTCATACACCCAAGTCCAAATTGGAGGAATGTTCAACGGATGGAATCCTCCGGCCAACCCTATGACTGACGTTAATAACGACGGTATTTTTGAAACAACTATTAATTTAGCTCCAGGCACCTACGAGTACAAATTCGCAGCAGACAACTGGGCAATCTCTGAGAACTTAATCGCAAATACTTCTTGTACAGTAACAAACTTCGGGTACACCAATAGAACAATTACTGTTACCAACTCGGGACAAGTTCTTGATCCGGTTTGTTGGGCGTCATGCGTTACTTGTTCACAAGCACCCCCCTCATACACTGTTACTTTCAGAGTAAACATGCAAAATCAAACAGGATTCACAACTCCTGAAGTGAACGGAACATTCAACAACTGGTGCGGAAACTGTAACCCATTAACCGATGCAAATGCTGACGGCATAGCTGGTTCTTCTTGTACAGTAACAAACAATGGATACACCAATCGCACATTAAACTTGAATGCAAACACTACACTTGACATTGTTTGTTGGGGATCTTGCCTTAACTGTAATCCACCAACTTATCCGGTAACATTCAAAGTCGACATGTCAAATCAAACAGGATTCACAACTCCTGAAGTGAATGGAACATTCAACAACTGGTGCGGAAACTGTAATCCAATGACCGACGCAAATAGCGACGGAATTTGGGAAACAACCATAGACCTGCCTGTTGGAATTTATGAGTACAAGTTTACTGCAGACAGTTGGGGATCTCAAGAAAACTTGCAGGCTGGTTCTTCTTGTACAGTAACAAACAATGGATACACCAATCGCACAATTACTGTTGGCGCTGCTGCACAAAATTTAGATGTTGTCTGTTGGGCGTCTTGCGCTGCTTGTGTTATCTCAACTCCTGGTTGTACTAACTCAGCTGCTGCGAACTACAACCCTGCTGCAACTGTTGACAATGGAACTTGCTTATACGCAACAAACTTCAACGTAGATATGACTTGCGCTGGAACCTTCACCAACGTTTACATCACTGGTCCATGGTGCGGATGGTGCGGTGCGGACACCTATAATATTCTTACAGACGCTAACGCTGATGGTATTTACAACGTAACTGTAAACCTTCCTGCTGGAAACGTGGAATACAAATACATGGTTGACAACTGGGCTTCTCAAGAAAACTTAGTTGACGATATGCAAAACGGTGGTACTTGCGCACCAATTACTGACTACGCCAACTTTGCAAACAGACAAATTGTAGTTGGTACAACAACCAACGACGTTTACGGAAGATGTACGGCTTGTCAGGCAGGTGTTCCTGGTTGCATCGATGTTGCGGCTGTAAACTACAATCCAATTGCAACATATACAGACGGGTCTTGCTTGTACGCCACTCAATTCAATGTTGACATGAACTGTGCTGGAACGTCATTCATAAATGTGTATGTAACAGGTCCATGGTGCGGATGGTGCGGTGCTGAAACGTATAACTTAATGACAGACGCCAACGCAGACGGAATCTATACCGTTTCTGTAAATCTTGCAGCTGGAAACGTAGAATACAAATACATGGTAGATAACTGGAATTTTCAAGAGAACTTGGTTGACGATATGCAGAACGGCGCTAGCTGCGCGCCGGTAACTGACTTTTCAAGCTATGCAAACCGTCTTAGTCCAACAGGACAAGTGAAAAACGACGTATACGGAAGATGTTCTGCTTGTCCAGTATTGGGTTGCACAGACGCTACGGCTTGCAACTACAGCGCGCTTGCTACACAAGACGATGCTTCTTGTACATTCGCTACAACTTGGTATTTGGACGTTGACTCTGATGGATACTACGTTTCTTCAACAAGCAATTGTAATTCTCCTGGTGCGGGATACACAACAACACCCGGAACTTCAGGAGACTGCAACGACAATAACGCTGCGGTAAATGCTGGTGCCAACGAATCGTGTAGCACAGCTTTCGATGACAACTGTAACGGACAAACTAATGAGGGATGTATAGTTATTGCCGGTGATAATCCTTCAAACGCAGCATCTATTATCACATCTACTTGGCCAAACTGCAGTGCGAGTAATGGAACATTAATCGGAGCCGGAGCTTCATCTTCTGCTTTAACAACCTGTTTAACAGGAGAAGACAAATGGCACCAGTTTGTTGCTTCAACCGAAGCTGTGAGCATTGTGGTAAATTCAACTTCGAATGATATTGTAATTGAACTTCAGACAGCTGGGGGCGTATTGATTGCACAAGAAAATGCAGTAGCTGGATTAGGAGGTGAAATCTTGAATCACTCTGGTTTGGTTGCTGGACAACAATACAAAGTAGGCGTTCGAAATTACAACAGCGCATTAGGCGTTGGAGGTTATTCAATCTGCGTTAAAATGCTGAAGCGTGCAGGGTGTGACTACGGGGCAGGCCCATATTCACTTTGTCAATATTTCAAAGCTACATATGCAGGTTCAACAGGTGTAAGTTATACTTTCACTTTTACAGGTACATCTGGTCCAGCACTTGGAAACACTTATACACGCACACAAAACTCAAATATTTGCGTTTTAAGTACGATAACCCCTACTCTTCCGTACGGATCTTCTTATAGCTTGCTTGTTTCGAATACTTATTCTATTGCAAATGCAAATGGAACTATAGAGTCGATTACAGTTCCGGCTTTAAATCCGTGTTCTGTTAGTACCTTATCACAGATACCTACTGCGCTTCGACCATCAAATAGATGCTCTGACGGACAAGAATTTCGTGGTGCTGTTGTAAAATCTTTACCATGGATTTGCGGAGTTACTAATTGGAGATGGAGATTTCAAGAATTAGATGCTTCAGGAAATCCTGTAGGATTACCAATCGAGTTGAATAGAGGAGCCGCTTCTAACGTAATCGCACTTGGAACAATATCACAGTTACAATTCGGTAAAACATATGCGGTACAAACTGCACCTATTTTCTCATACACAGGGTTGAACTATGAATGGGGACCAGCATACGATATGTGTATTATTGGATCAGCTGGAATGGTTGCAGAGAGTGCACAAGGAACAAAAAAAGATGCCTTTGAAAACAATTCTCAAGAATCTGCACTAAATGTGTTCCCGAACCCAACAACAGGAAATAGCATTCAAGTGATGTTATCTGGAATGGAAGGAGAAGTTGCACATGTTCGAGTTCTCGATGCAATGGGAAATATAGTATGGGTGAATAAGTTTAATACTTTAGAACTTAGCAATACGAATATCGAATTTGAAGATTCGCTTGCTGACGGAATGTATTTCTTGCAAATTGTTTCTGGAAAAGAAACAATTTCACAACGTTTTTTAGTAAAAAAATAATTGAAACTATATTTTTTTAAGAGTAAAGGGGCTTCTAGCCCCTTTATTTTTTAACGTCAAATTCATACGCGCCAATATGAAACACAAAAAATTGCACTGAAATAATGAATGTGTAACTATGCCTGCAATAAAATAATTTCAATATTTCATCGGATAACGCATTGGCTTTGCCCTTACGTTTTTTTTTAATCTTAACTTTTTGTAAAACCGACAATTACTATATATTAGCGAAACTTAAAATCAAACTTATGTTTAAAAAATTACTCGCTCTATTCATCATTTCAATTGCAATGTTTTCGGGTGCATCTGCTTTCGATGTTACTTTCAAACTTGACCTCAACGGCAGTGGACTTTCCAATCCTTCTGTGAATGGAACTTTCAATGGTTGGTGCGGATACTGCGCTCCAATGTCAGACGTAAATTCTGACGGTATTTGGGAAATTACAATTCCCTTAAATGCAGGAAACTATGAGTACAAGTTTACAGCAAATTCAGGCGTAAACTGGGAAATCCTAGCTCCTGGTGGCACTTGCACAGTGACCTCCGGTTCGTTCACAAATCGTTTGATTTCTGTTAGTGGGGATGCATCGTTATCACCTGTATGCTTTGGTTCTTGCCTAGCATGCAGTCAAGCACCACCAAGTTATCCGATTACATTTAAAGTTGACATGTCCTTAGTTGGAGCAAATTTTACAACTCCTACAGTAAATGGCACATTCAATGGCTGGAGTGGCAACGCAAATCCAATGACAGATGCTAATAGCGATGGAATTTGGGAAACAACCATTAATCTTCCTGCCGGAACCTACGAATACAAATTCGCTTACGATAACTGGGCAGGGCAAGAGAACTTAACTGCTGGAAGTACTTGCACGGTTACGAATTCAGGTTACACCAACAGACCTATCACCGTTTCTGCTGCAACGACATTACCAACTGTTTGCTGGGGTTCATGTGTAGCCTGTTCTCAAGTTCTTCCATCTTACACCGTTACCTTCAGATTAAATATGCAAGGGCAAACTGGATTCAATATCCCAGAAGTAAACGGAACTTTCAACGGATGGTGCGGTAACTGCAACGCCATGAGCGATGTAAATGGAGATAACATATGGGAAACTACTATTACAATTCCGGCTGGAAACTATGAATACAAGTTCTCATATGATACTTGGACTGGACAAGAAAACCTAACTCCAAGTTCTTCTTGTACTATGACAACCGGGGCAAACACCAACCGTACTTTAAACTTAACGGCTAACACCATTCTTGATGTAGTATGTTGGGGTTCGTGCACGAATTGCGTATCCTCAACTCCGGGTTGTACAGACATGAACGCCGTAAACTACAACCCTGCTGCAGGTACTAACGACGGGTCTTGCTTGTTCGCAACCAACTTCAACGTAGACATGAACTGTACTAATCCTTTCACCGATGTATACATTACTGGCCCTTGGTGCGGATGGTGCGGTGCTGACACCTATAACATACTTACTGATGCTAACGCAGACGGCATCTACAGTGTTTCTGTAAACCTTGCTGCTGGAAACGTTGAATACAAATACATGGTTGACAACTGGGCTTCTCAAGAAAACCTTGTAGACGATGTTCAAAACGGCGGAACTTGTGCTCCTGTTACTGACGGTGCTACATTCGCAAACAGACAAATTGTAGTGGGTACAACAACCAACGACGTTTATGGAAAATGTTCTGCATGTGATGGCGTTGTTGCTGACCCGTGCGACATTTTAACTTTGCCTTTCGATAACGCAAGCTCACTATCTGGTTGGTCTGCACTTGCAGACGCAACCCTTCCTGAGGCAAGCATGACCTGGGACGCTACTGGCGCCATTCGCTTTAGCGGATCTAACACAGCAGATGCAATCGGAAAAGCATACATCTTCCAATATTTAAACAATACCGTTAACTACAACGGCAACACAAATGTTCAACTTGAATTCGACGTAAAGTCTGTTGGGCCTTTAGTCGGAACTGCTTTGCACCTTCAAACCGAATTCCCAGGAACCGGTATTACCAATAACTTCGATATTCAAAACGGAGGTATAAATGAAAACACTTGGACACATTACTCTTACACATTCAGTGGTGTTAATGCTGCTTCGTTGTTCCGCATGCATTTCAACATGGCTGCTGGTGCTTTCTTTGGGGCTGGTGGAATTTTATTGGTTGACAACATTGAATTGAACTGCTACACGCCAGTTTCAATCCCTGGTTGCACAGACCCAATTGCTATTAACTACAACCCAACTGCAAATGAAAACGATGGTTCTTGTACATACGCCCAAACTTACAACGTAACCTTTCAAGTTGATATGCAGAACGTAACCGGTTTCACCACTCCTGAAGTGAATGGAACATTCAATGAATGGTGTGGAGGTTGTGCACCCATGACAGACGCGAATGGAGATAATATTTGGGAGTTAACGGTTCCGCTTTTAGCAGGATCTTACGAATTCAAATATGCTTACGACAGTTGGGCAGGACAAGAAGCTCTTACCGAAGGATCATCATGCACTACCACTAACTTTGGATTCACCAACCGTACACTAAATGTTAATGCCAATGTAACACTTCCTGTTGTTTGCTGGGCGAGTTGCACAAGCTGCGAGCAAACTCCAATTACTTACAACGTAACATTCCAAGTTGATATGCAAAACGTTTCTGGATTCACTACTCCTGAAATTAACGGTACATTCAACAACTGGTGCGGTGGATGTTTCACTATGACAGATGTTGACGGAGATAACATCTGGGAAGGAACAACACAACTTGCGGCAGGTACCTACGAATTCAAATATGCTTACGACGCTTGGGCTGGTTCAGAGCAATTAACTCCTGGTGATGTTTGTACAATCACCGTTGGTGACTTCACTAATCGTTTATTAACCATTACTGATGATGTTGTTCTTCCTGTCGTATGCTGGGCTAGCTGTGTAGATTGCGGAAGCGCAGCAACTCCAGTTGATGTAACTTTCAAATTAGATATGCAGTATGAATTAGGTCTTGGTTTCACTATTCCAGAAATCAACGGTTCATTCAACAATTGGTGCGGTGGGTGTGCTCCAATGTCTGATGCAGATGGAGATAACGTTTGGGAAATCACCATACCATTAATTCCTGGTACATACGAATACAAGTTCGCTTATGACAACTGGGCTGGACAAGAAGCTATGGTTGAAGGTTCAACTTGCACGATTACTACAGGTGGATTCACAAACCGTGTTATCACTGTTATTGATGCTGAAACTCTTCCTGCTGTATGTTGGGAAAGCTGCACTTTGTGTCCTGATTTCGTAAACGAAAATTCAAGCACAATCTCTGTTTATCCTAACCCTTCTAACGGAAGCATTCGTATCAACAGCAACATGGCTCTTCCATACAATATCGAAGTATTCGATCTATCAGGAAGAAAAGTTCAAGACATGAAAATGTTTCAAAACAACACAGACATCAATTTGGATAACCTTGCAAAAGGTGCCTACCAAATCAGAGTTTCAAACAACTACAATAGCGTTCGTGAGACCGTTATTATCAAGTAATGAAAGCTAAACTTCTATTGTTCGTCTTTGCGTGTGGCTTCGGCCATGCGCAAGGGCAAACGTGGAATCTCATCTGGTCCGATGAGTTCAATGGAACTACCATTGACAATACTAAATGGACGCATGAACTAGGCACAGGAAATTGGGGTTGGGGTAACAACGAACTTCAATACTACACCGCCAGTACAAACAACAGCTTCGTTAGCAATAGCGAACTTCATATACTTGCCAAAGAGCAAGTCATCAACACGAGCAACTATTCTTCAGCAAGATTAATAACAAAAGACAAGTTCTTTTTTCAATACGGAAAAGTTGAAGCACGTTTGAAGGCACCTGCTGGACAAGGCCTATGGCCAGCATTTTGGATGCTCGGACAAAACATAGATGAAGTCAGCTGGCCGCAATGTGGCGAAATTGACATCATGGAACACGTGAACAACAACGCCTACATTAACGGCACCGTTCACTACAATAACAACGGACATGTATACCAAGGCGGTCAATATTACACTAACGTTGAAGAATACCACGTGTATTCAATCATATGGAATCCAACCTCTATTCGTTTTTTTGTAGATGGAAATATCTACTACACGAAAAACATTTTAAACAACGTAGCTGGAACCGAAGAATTTCACAACGAATTTTTCTTCATTCTAAACGTTGCTGTAGGTGGAAATTGGCCCGGAAGTCCAAATGCATCAACTGTGTTCCCAGCTGAAATGACTGTAGATTACATTCGTGTTTATCAGCAAAACACCATTGGCGTTGAACAAGAAACAACCCAAGAAATCAATTGCTATCCAAACCCAGCTAACAACGTATTCAACGTAGAAAATCCTTTTCTCTCTCCAACATTCACGTGTAAGATTTTCGCGCTAGACGGAAGAGTTATTTATGCTGAGTCCTCTCAAGACCGCACCACACACATCCTTTGCTCCGACTGGACAAACGGTATGTACTTCGTTGAATGTTCGAATTCAAATGGCGAAACTTTGAAGAAATTATTTCTGATCCAGAAATAATAAAAGACTGTTTTCAATCTCCTTGGTGTGCTCCGTATAATGCACTCCCGTTCCCGGACCATAGAACCCCGTCCATACTTTCTTTACCTTTCCATCTTTACCAATCAAGATTAACGTTGGAAAAGACATCACATGATTCAATTGCTCAAACACTAGTGCTGCAGCCTTCTGCGGCGAATCGGCCCCAATACCGAGATAAACCGGATAAGGCAAGGCCATTTGCTTGGCTTGAGAATTAATGCGTGTAAACGCCACTTGCTTATCAGTTCCACGTTCGAATGCAACCGGAACAACTTCCAATCCTTGGGCATGATACTTTTCATACATCGACTTAACAAATCGTGATTCGTCGGTGCAATTCGGACACCACGTTCCCATAATCTGAACCAAGGTAACTTTTCCCTTCCAATCCTTCTCACCGAATGAACGTTCGGTTTTAACATCGGAATTCAATTTCAACTTTAAAACATCCTTCGGATTCTTCATCCACGTAAGCTCATCGGCTTTCCGCAATTCGAAAGTATCATCTGCTTCGCCCTTGAATTTCGCCACGTAATGCTTGCCACTCATGAATACGCCTTCAATTTTATTGTCTACCAACTGTGCAGCCAAGTAAAACAAATGTGTGCCGTCGAAGGCCGATAAATAAAACCGATTGTTTTCAAACGGCTCACCCTGCAAGTACCGATAGTCTCCTGTTTCAGTCAGCACCGTTCCGTATACAACAGACTCCTCGCGCATTGCCGCCATATCCAGAATGGCTGGAACCGTGTCGTCTTCAAAAACTATTTTGTACTTCAAATGCACAGGAACGTGAACCTTAGCATCGAACTCGCGATTACGAAACTTACTATTCATGATTTGAAAGGGAATGCGGTAATCTCCCGTTCGCGTTGGATCTACCCAATTGCCGGTAAGAATTCCCTTTTCCTTTTTTCCTTCAAAATAAGTATTGAAAAGAGGAAGACTCGACTTGAAGGTCGAGTCTTTTCCCCATTTAATTTCAATTGGAATGCGCTCTGCGCCATTCACGATTTCCCACTGAACA
>JBJOON010000074.1:0-9621 GCA_046051235.1 Bacteroidota bacterium | reverse complement strand
TACGGGAGATGTAGATGTTGCTGCTAACGCAGCGAAAATGTTAAGTGCAGAGCACGAGTACATTAAGGGTAACATGCGTGGTGCCATTACAATTTATCGTGAGGTGTTGGCCAATGACCCTATGAACTACAAAGCGCAGCTGGGTGAAGCAGAATGCTATTACAATTTGAAGAAATATCCAGATGCATTCAAGTCGTTGGATAAGGCCGTTAAGATCAAAGGAACGCGCACCAAGGAGTTGACTTTGTTTTACGCGAAATGTTTCCACAGAACAGGAGATTTGGATCGCGCCATTTCAGAGTATAAAGCCTACTTGAAATTGGAAAAGCCAAAGACTTACGAGGCAGTAGATGTTACCATTACCAATTTGGGTGGTGCTATTAATACCCGTTTGGAAGAATACGCACCAAGTATTACGGCAGATGGTAAGTTAATGGTGTTTACTTCACGTCGCGACAATACCACTTCTCCGCCAGAGCGCAAGGGTAAAAACATTGACGAGAAAGGAGATTTCAAATTCTATGAAGACATTTATTACAGTGTTCTTGATTCTGTAACTGGCGAATGGGGCGATTGTGAGAAATTGCCTGGTGCAGTGAATACGAATTATCACGATGCTGTTTTGAGCATTGTTCCAGACGGATCAATGATTTACGTGTACAAAAACGATGGAGACAATGCGGGTGATATTTTCTTTTCGAAGAAAGGAGAAACCAAATGGCGCGAAGCGGAGCGTTTGCCAAAGTCTATCAACACCACGTTTTTTGAAGGAAGTGTTTCTCAAACTGCAGACGGAAAGAAATTGTATTTTATTTCTGAGCGCATGGACGGCATGGGAAGAGGCGATATTTATGTTTCAGAAAGGAACGGTGCTGCTTGGGGAAAGCCTAAGAATATTGGACCTGTGATTAACACTCAGCACGACGAGAAATTTGTTTTTATTCATCCAAATGGAAAGACGTTGTTTTTCGCGTCTGAAGGACACTTGGGAATGGGTAGCTACGACATCTTTAAAACGGAACTGGTGAACGGCGTTTGGTCGAAGCCAATCAACTTAGGTTATCCGATTAACACCGTGAACGAAGAATCTACCTTCTCATTAACGTCCGATAACAAAAACATGTACATTGCTGCTGAGTATCCTGATTCATACGGAGATCGCGATATTTACAAAATAGATGTTTCCCGTTACCCTGTGATGAGCGAGGGTTATGAAAAGGGCGTCTATGCTCAGTTAATTGCAATAGTTTTAGATGTAAATGGAAAGGCCAACAAAGGAGTAAAGATGAAAGTGGAGGATTTAGATACCGGAGAAATTTTAGTTGGCGAAACGGACAAAGCAGGTTACTGTCGTGTGAATGTTCAAGGTGGAAAAACATATCTATTAACTGCTGAGAAAGACGGAAAGAAATTCTCTGAAGAAGTAACCATTGAAATGAAGAACAGCGGCGAGACCGTAAGCAAATGGGAAATTATACTTTAATTCCCGAGTTGTTTGAATTGTGAAGTGAAGGATTTCAAATCCTTCCACCACGAAAAATCTTTTGCGTAGATGGCGTTCATTTGTTGGACGCCATCTTCGTTTAGTACCAGTGCGTTTTTATTCGGAGTTAAAATGCCATTTTTTATTTTCGGAAGTTGACTCGCGAATTCAGTGCTGACCTTTCCATAGCCCACCCAAGATTTTCTTCCAACTAAAACATGCAATGCATTTATGAAAGTTGCAAGTGGTTTTGAAGTGAAAAGAACCGATGGAAAAAGAACTAGTAGAACGAGCGAACTAACAAAATCGAAGGCTCTTTTCTGACGCTTGTTGAGCGTGTTGGAAATAGAGTTTACGGTTACAAAGAAACCTTCTGTAGCGCTTTGAATGTGCTGACTGCCAATGATGAAAAGACTTTCAGGCGGAGCAATTTTAAATTCAAGTTGAAGGGAAGAAAGCGTGCCCATTTCTGAAATAATTTCACTGCTGCTTAAATCTTTCGCGCAGAAAATGACTTCTTGAATTTTGTGAATGCGAACATATTCGAACAAAGAAAGACTTCGAGATTTCTCTGCATTCATTTGTTCGAATGAAGCGATTGGATAATCGATCTGATGCAAGAATGTTTGAACGCGTGTTCCTTCTTTTTCAGATCCAACCAAAAGAATTTTCTTTTTAGGATTGCCTTGCCAGTTCCATTTTCCTGATACGAACTTACTGTATAGCGCATGAATAAGGGGAAGCGAAAGAATGGCGAAAAGCGAACTTAAAAGAATGACGATTCTTGAAAAACGAATCGTCTCTGGAAGAAGTGAATAAATGAGCAACGTAATAATCGCAACAAGTAGAATTGGTTTCAACGTTCGTTGCGGAAACACAGGCTTGTCGTAAGCGCCGTTCAGCCAATTTCCTATGAGGGTAAATGCGGTAATCACGCTAGCGGTAACAAGCATAAGCGTGCCGTCAAAGTTCTTCGATTGCCATTGCGAATAGTGATCGGCGAAGGTGTAAATACCTAGGCTTAAAACTGTAGCATCTGCAAGTGGCAGAAGGCTCGATGAAATGATGCGCGATACAATTGAAACGGAAGCACGCATCCACACCGCCATCTGAATGAAGAATGAGAACCACTTGGCATGTGAAGCAGAGAAGTGCTTGCGTGCGAAGATGATCATGGCATTGTAAAAGACGTAGACATAATTCAAGCTACCTTTCTTCGTGCTTTCACCTTTGTAATGAATAATGCTGGTTTCAGGAAAATAATAATTCTTCCAACCACCTTGAATAATACGCCAACTCAAGTCAATGTCCTCTCCGTACATGAAGAACGCTTCGTCTAACAAACCCACTTGATCCAATGCTTTCTTACGCATGAACATGAAGGCACCTGCTAAAATTTCAATCTCGCAGGTTTCATCGTAACTGAGGTGCCCTAAATAGTATCGATTGAATTTTTTACTTCTTGGAAACAACTTTGAAATTCCAAAAATCTTATAGAAGCTCGTCTCCGGCGTTGGTAATCCGCGTTTCGATTCAGGAAGTAAAACTCCTTTTCCATCGACCATGGTAACGCCCAATCCGCCTGCTTCCGGATGTGCATCCATGAATTCGAGGACTTTCGAAAATGTATCTTCTTTTACAACGGTATCTGGATTCAGCAATAAGATGTATTCGCCTTTGGCAATGCGCATACCTTGGTTGTTTGCCTTAGAGAATCCGGTGTTGTCTTTGTTGGCTATCAGATGAACCCAAGGGAATTTCTCGAGAACCATTTCATTCGAACCGTCAACGCTGTTGTTGTCTACTACAATCACTTCAACTTCAATTCCGCGCATAGCAGCGTGAACAGAAGCGAGGCATTGTTCAAGGAAATACTTGACGTTGTAGTTGACAATGATGACGGTTAAACGCATTCGGCTAAGATACAATATCAAGAGTTTGCTTTTCCGTATGGAACACGCTGTTGCAAACTTCTTCCCAATGTAATTTCATCGGTGTACTCCAACTCTGCACCAACGGCTATTCCGCGCGCAATGGAGGTGATAGAAACAGGAAGTGCTTGAAGTTTTTTGGAAATGTAAAACGCTGTTGTTTCTCCTTCCATAGTCGCATTGAATGCGAAAATAATTTCAGTCACGTGATCACGCTCGCAGCGTTCTATCAGGCTTTGAACGGTTAAGTCAGAAGGTCCTATTCCGTCCATAGGAGAGATTAGTCCGCCTAAGACATGATACAATCCGTGAAACTGCGAAGTGCCTTCCACCGCCATAACATCGCGAATGTCGGCTACCACACAGACGGTTTGCTTATCTCTTCTGTCGTTGGCGCATATGCCGCAGAGTAAGTCATCTGAAAGGTTGTGACAATTCGAACAGAATTGAACATGTTTTTTCATGAGTTGAAAGGAAGATGAGAAGCGTTCCACTTCATCGTTCGAACGGCGCAGAAGATCTAACACCAAACGAAGCGCTGTCTTGCGTCCAATGCCCGGTAAAGAAGACATTTGGTCAACGGCAGCTTCAATCCATTTCGAACTCGAATTCATAGCAGCGAAATTACATGCTGTTGTTCGAAACCTTTTCAATAAACAAAAAGACTTTTCAAAAAAATCGATTAATTGCAAAGAAAAACTCGCATGTCTCCTCTTGTAATTGCATCTGTTCTTGTTATCTATTTCATAGCGCTTTTCGCAGTGGCTGTTGTCACTTCAAAAAAGGCAGACAACGCATCTTTCTTCAAAGCGAATAAAAGTGCTTCTTGGGTGCTTGTTGCTTTCGGAATGATAGGCACTTCGCTCTCGGGAGTGACCTTTGTTTCTGTGCCCGGAACGGTGAGTGTAGCTGGAATGCAGTATTTCATGATGGCGCTCGGATTTTTCGCGGGGTACTTCGTGGTAGCTTTTGTTTTGTTGCCGCTGTATTACAAATTGAATCTCACTTCCATCTACTCGTATTTGGAACAACGCTTTGGTTCGCCTTCTTATGAATTAGGAGCTTTGTTTTTTATTCTTTCGCGAACAGTAGGTGCTTCGTTGCGCTTGTTTCTGGTGGTGAACGTGATTCAGTTTTTAATCATGGATGCGCTCGGAGTTCCTTTCGCAGTAACGGCTGGAATTACCTTGCTCATGATTTTGGCTTATACCTACAACGGCGGAGTGAAGACCATTGTGTGGACAGACACCCTTCAAACCTTTTTCATGTTGTCGGCCTTGGTCGGATGTGTGATTTATATTTTGAATCAGCTAGGCGGTTGGGATGCCTCATGGCAAGCCATTTTCGGCACGAAGGCGACAAGTGGATTGGATCTGGCTTATGTGTTTAACGGCGATGTCTTGCACAAGAAGTATTTCTTGAAACAGTTTTTGGGTGGGGCATTCATTACGATTGCCATGACCGGGTTGGATCAGGAAATGATGCAAAAGAACATCAGTGTATCGAATTTAAGAGACTCTCAGCGTAACATGATTTCCTTCAGCGCGGTTATGGTCGTTGTAGTTGGAATGTTTCTTTTTTTAGGCGCGTTGCTCTTCGTTTACATGCAGCAGTTTCAGTTGGATAAAGCATATGTGGGCGATGCCATTTTCCCGACTATGGTTATGCAGCACATGCCTCCAATTATGGGATTGTTGTTTATTGTCGGATTGGTGAGTGCGTTGTTTCCATCGGCCGACGGGGCTATTACGGCGTTGACGTCGTCGTTCTGTATTGACTTACTTCGCTTTTCGAAAATGGACAAGAGTGAAGAAGAGAAGGCGAAGATTCGCAAACGCGTGCATTTGGCGTTTACGGTGTTGTTCTTTTTCATTGTCTTGTATTTCCGTTGGTTGAATGAAAAGACTATCGTAGATCTGCTGATGGATTTAGCCGGATACACCTACGGACCGTTGCTCGGTTTGTTTGCATTCGGCATACTTACGCAACGCGTATTGATAGGCAGCAAATGGAATGTGGTTGTGATTTGTTTGCTCTCTCCGGTGCTGACTTATTTGCTTGCCTTGAATAGTAAGGCGTGGTTCTTCGGCTACGAAATGGGAGCGGAGAATCTTATTGTGAATGGTGCAATAACGTTCGGATTACTTTATCTGCGAAGCAGATCACGTCAAAATCTTGCGTAGCATCTTTCGAAGAATCTTGTGAAACATCTTTCGCTAGAATCTTCGACTTCGTCGATCAGATACATTTGAAGTAATCGAAAGGCTCTTTGCAATCTTCGCATTTGTAAAGCGATTTGCAGGCGGTGCTGCCGAATTGAGAGACCATGGCGGTTTGGGAAGACTTGCAACGCGGGCAGCGCACATCGCGCAATTTACCCATAAGAAGGTTTTTATCTGCGCTGCCCTTTTGCGGTGGGGCAATGCCATACGCTTCCAACTTCACACGTGCTTCTTCCGTCATCCAATCTGTTGTCCAGGCCGGAGAAATAATTGTCTTCACATCGAAATCTTCCACATGCATTTCCACTAACATTTCACGAACGTCTTGTTCTATGGCATGCATAGCAGGACAACCCGAATAGGTTGGTGTAATAAGAACAATAACTTTGTTGCCTTCAAGCTGAACATCGCGCACAATGCCCATTTCAACCACATTCAAGACGGGAATCTCAGGGTCCTCCACTTCTTTCAGGAATTCCCAAATTTCTTGAATCGAGTAATTCATTTTACCACTTTGAATTCGGGTAAGTTCTTTGAAGAAATTGCATTTCACTCAGCAGATGTCCCAAGTGTTCGGTGTGCTTTCCTTCACGACCGCCTTTGTGCATCCATCCGGAAACAGGCATTTGCACAGTGGCTTCGTTCAAAGTCGCTTGAACATTTTCCATCCATGTTTGATGAAGGCTTTCAACGTTCGGACAATTACCCGCTGCAGAAAGATCGGTATCGTTTGTATTCGGAATGAACCATTCACCGGTGTAACTCCAAATGTCGTTTACTGCTTTTTGAATGCGTGCATGACTTTCTTCTGTTCCGTCTCCCATGCGTAAAACCCAGTCTCGGCCGTGCTGCAAATGGTAGCGCACTTCCTTCACAGACTTCAATGCGAATTCTTGGAGGAAGGTATTGCTCGATTTAGAAAGTTCAATTAGATATAAGTTGTACCATTCCGAATACAAATACTGACGCGCTATGGTGAAGGCGTAGTCTCCGTTTGGAAGTTCCAACGCCAAGAAATTTTTATAATCCCAAGCATCGCGAAGGAAAGCCCAATCGTCTTCTGTTTTGGTATCTCCGCTAGCTTCTGCTAAATGTTTGAAAAGGAGCGTTGCCTGACCAATGTAATCCAACGCCATATTGCTTAATGCAATGTCTTCTTCCAACACAGGTCCGTGTCCGCACCATTCCGAAAGGCGCTGACCAAGTATAAGGTTGTTGTCTGCTAAATGCAGCGCTAATGCTTCTTCTTTCTTCATGATTACATGTGTCCGATTTCGTCAGGAATGTCGTAAAATGTTGGGTGACGATAAACTTTGTCGTTTGCTGGATCGAACATAGCGTCTTTGTCTGCCGGAGCAGAAGCTGTGATTTCAGAACTTGGAACTACCCAAATGCTAACGCCTTCCATGCGGCGTGTGTACACGTCACGTGCATTTTCAATAGCCATTTTAGCATCTGCTGCGTGTAAACTTCCAACGTGTTTGTGCGCCAATCCGCTTTTGCTGCGGATGAATATTTCCCATAAGGGCCAGTTCGACTTACTCATAATTTCTAATTCTTGTCACGAATTTAATCCGATTCACGCGTACAAAAATTACTTTACACAATAATTCTATATTTGTGAGGAAAATCATCACTCAAATCCTATGTCGAATCTTTCTGTAGCCGAGTTTCAACAACTATTTCCCGACATCTATGAGCGTAGCACGGTTAAGGTTATTTTGGAAACTGCCAAGTTGAAAAAACTGCGTGCCGACGATTGGATGGTAGACATCGGAGATCCGATTCTGTATATGCCTTTATTGTTGAAAGGACAATTACGTATTCTTCGCGAAGATGAAGAAGGGCATGAATTGTTGCTCTATTACATTCGTCCGGGTGAGACCTGTGCTATGTCGCTTACCTGTTGCAGCGGAAACGCAGTGAGCAATGTTCGCGCGGTGGCGGAAGAGGATACCGAGTTGTTGCTTTTGCCCATTCAGATTATTGATGAATGGACTACGAAGTATCCTTCCTTCAAATCGTTTATTCTGAAAACCTATCAGAAGAGATTCGAAGAATTATTGAATACCATTGATAGCATTGCCTTTCACAACCTAGACGATCGCTTGACGCAACTGCTGAAGCAGAAATCAGAGAAGGAGGGAAGTGAATTGAAAACCACCCACCAAGAATTAGCCAATCAATTGAACTCTTCGCGCGAAGTCATTTCCCGTTTGCTCAAGCAAATGGAGCGAAAAGGAAAAATTCAAATGGGAAGAAACAAGATTACTCTTTTATAATTCGCTGGGTTACGTTTCCTTCTTTGCTTGTTAGTTTAACCAAGTACATTCCTGCTGGAAGGCCAGATAAATCAAGTGTTTTCTTTTTACTTAGGAATGAGTCTTCCAAAACAGATTGTCCTGAAATTGTCATGACAGTCAGCTCTTTTCTTCCACCTAAATCTGCATTAATTTGAATTAAACCGTTTGTTGGATTCGGAAAGACGTCAATTTGATTCATCAATTCATTCACGCCAACTCCGCATTCACCCGCGGTGAAGTGTACTATGCCGTGGTAATAGATAGCTTCGCAAGAATTTCCATAAGTGACCCCATCGCAACCACACACAGGATCGTAAATCGCAATACAATCAACGGCATTATTAATTAGGGTTGAATCTACACATGTGTTAGGTTCAGCGCAATTGCTCAAGCATTCTTCAATGGTATTGTAAAAAGAATTGGAGTAATCGATATTTCCTGCAATGTATCCGCAACCGCTGTATCCTGAGCATGACGTTCCATTCGATGCAAAGCCCAAAAACATCTGACAAAGTCCGAAGTCTACTCCACTGACATCGCTACATGGTGGGGCTTGTTCTGTGCATGCTCCATCTGTATATGTTAGCACTCCCCCGTAATTAATAGCTTCGCAGGCATTGACGTAAGTAACGTTGTTGCAACCGCATACCGGTAAGAACACTGTCGGGCAAATTGCATTCAAATCAATAAGAGTCGAGTCGATACATTCAATAAATACTGTCGTATCTTCCAGGCAAGAAGCATTGCAGGCATAAGTTGAAGTGAAGAATCCAAGTGAGTAATCGATTCCATCTGAACCGATGTATCCGCAACCGCTCAATGATACGCAACCACTATCGGTCATGAGTCACCCCTCCATAATTCGTTGCTTCGCAAGAATTGCTGTAGGTGTTTCCATCACATCCGCAAACGGGTGCCCACAAGGCGGGACAAATAGCATTGAGATTAATTAGGCTAGGGTCTATGCATTGAGCAGAAGCCAAATAAGAACTTAGAATGAAAAAAAAGGTGAAAAGATGTTTCATGCTATCTAGATAAATATTTCCTGAAAAAAGTTGTTTGGGTTGAAAAATAAAAGCCCTCTCGGGCTTTTAAAATTTATTAGTCTTCGTCTTCGTCCGATTCATCGGTATCGTCAGCAACATCGTCGTTGTCATCATCGTCGTCATCGTCGTCATTAGAGTCGTCATCCGATTTGAATCCATCAATGTCATTCAAATTCAGACCGTCATCATTTCCTTCTTCCTCATCGACCTTCATGTTCTTGTCAATTTTGAACAAGTAAATGGTGTCTTCCGTGCGGATTTCAAGAGCTTTAATAAATTCACCTTTTGGAGTGGTGAAAGAAACTAAATGTTCATTTTCGAAGCCGTTCGGATAAGCGGCTTCAATTAATGCAGAATGTTCTTCAGTAATGCTGTTGTAGTCTTTAATTACGCGTTTCATAATTCAAAAAAAAACTCTTAGTGATTTAATAGCCAAGCAAAAATAAGAGGAGCAACAATTGTTGCGTCACTTTCAATAATAAATTTAGGAGTGGTAATGTCTAGTTTTCCCCAAGTGATTTTTTCATTTGGAACAGCGCCACTGTAAGATCCGTAGCTGGTAGTGCTGTCTGAAATCTGACAGAAATATCCCCAGAATGGAATGTCGTGCATTTCCATATCTTGATAAAGCATAGG
>JBJOON010000073.1:0-8664 GCA_046051235.1 Bacteroidota bacterium | reverse complement strand
GTGGCAAGCGCGCTCATCTATTTACTCAGCGATGCTTCCTCGTATGTTACCGGAGATAACATGAAGGTTGAAGGCGGTTGGACCGTTTGGTGATATGCAGAAAAAACTAGCAACATATTTTGAAAGACTTTGGCCCATCTGCCGAAGCATTACAGGAAACGGACTGCGTGAATCTTTCGAGATTCTGCAAGAAATTGTTCCCTTCGAATTAACAGAAGTTCCAACAGGAACACAAGTTCACGATTGGGAAATTCCGAAAGAATGGAACATTCAAGACGCATACATTCTTACTCCAGATGGTAGGAAAGTTGCCGATTTCAAATTGAATAATCTACACGTGTTAAACTATTCTACTCCTGTGGATATGGATGTCACACACGATGAACTTTCGAAACACATCTTCACACTTCCAGAACAGCCAACAGCCATTCCTTATGTGACTTCCTACTATGAAGAAAAATGGGGATTTTGTCTGTCGCACAACGAATGGCTTTCGCTTCCGAAGGATGGAATGTATCGCGTGGTTATTCAATCGGAATTAAAAGAAGGAAGCCTTACTTACGGTGAAGCTGTTCTAAAGGGCGATTCAGAAAAAGAGATTTTATTCTATTCGTACTTGTGTCATCCAAGCATGGCGAACAACGAACTCAGCGGTCCGTTGGTTCTTGCAATGCTCTATGAAAAGCTCGCTGCCCTTCCACAAAGAAAATACACCTATCGATTCGTCCTAGCGCCCGAGACCATTGGTTCAATCGCCTACTTAGCGAAGAACGGAAGTGCATTGAAAGAAAAGCTGAAAGCGGGTTGGGTATTGACGTGCTGTGGCGATGCTGGAAAGATTCACTACAAAAATTCGAGAAGAGGAAACGCATTGGTCGACCGCATTAGCAAACACATCTTGAATCAACTTCCGCTTGAGTGGAACGATTTAGAATTTTCTGTGGGTGGAAGTGACGAGCGCCAGTTTTGTTCTCCGGGATATAATCTTCCCATTGGCTCATTCATGCGCACGCCTTATCAGCGTTACGCGCAATATCACACGTCATTAGATAATCGCGATTTCATTTCACTTCCTGCGATAGAAGAAGGAGTTGAAATTTTATTTCAAATGGTCTTGGCACTAGAAATAAACGAGACATACGAAGCGGTGGTTCAATACGGCGAACCGCAATTGGGTAAGCGCGGACTTTACCCAAGTTCGAATTTACCAAATACCGATCAAAGGCAGATGGTGCACAACATGATGCACCTCATCAATTGGTCAGATGGCGAGCACGATTTGTTAAGCATAGCAGAAATGAAAGGGATCGCCATGTTTTATTTTGCCCCTTTGGCTAAACTTTGTGAAGAGAAGGGTGTTCTGAGAAGGAAATAACCC
The DNA here is from genome assembly GCA_046051235.1 of Bacteroidota bacterium. GTDB lineage: Bacteria > Bacteroidota > Bacteroidia > Flavobacteriales_D > Sanyastnellaceae > CAIZGX01. Next base: position 7,286 of record JBJOON010000073.1, on the reverse strand, counting down.
ATTTGAATTATACATTTGCAACTTAAATTTTTTAAAATGAAATCATTAGTAGAAGCTTTTCCAACACATTTGAAAGAAGCCTTGGCCATTGGTCAAAGCGCAACATTCACAAACACCGACAAACAATTTGAAAACATTGTCATCTCTGGTTTAGGAGGTTCAGGTATTGGTGGAAAGATTGTTTCTCAATTGGTGGCTGATGATTGTTGCTTGCCAATCCTGTGCACGAACGACTATGTTCTTCCTGCATTTGTAGGTCCAAAGACATTGGTTATTATCTCTAGCTACAGCGGAGAAACCGAAGAAACAGTTGCAGCATACAACGAAGCGAAAGCAAAAGGTGCTACTATTTCTTGCATCACAAGCGGAGGAAAAATAGCGGCAGCTGCTGCAGCAGACGGATACAATTGCATTATTATTCCTGGTGGAAAGCCTCCAAGAAGTATGTTCGGATACAGCTCTGTTCAAGTGTTGTTCACGTTGAAAGCTTACGGAATTTACAATGGTAATTTCGAAGCTGAAATCAATGCGTCAATCGATTTGATTCATGCTGAAATTGCGAACATCCGCACTGAGACTAAATCAATTGCTGAGAAAATTGTTTCTCGCATTCCTGTATTGTACAGCGAAGCAAGCTATGAAGGGGTTGCCATTCGTTGGAGACAACAAATCAACGAGAACTCGAAGATGCTTTGCTGGCACCACGTTTTCCCTGAAATGAACCACAACGAATTGGTGGGTTGGACAGGCGGAGATAACCGTGTTGCGGTGTTAATGCTTCGCACAGAAGACGATCACCAACGTTCACAAATTCGCATGGACATCTGTAAAAAATTGATGGCTGAAAAGTGCGATACGATTATTGAAATTCATGCGAAAGGTTCAAGCAGACTTGAAAGAGCATATTACTTGATTCACTTGGGCGACTGGTTAAGCATTGATCTTGCTGAATTACGCAACGAAGATGCAACAGCTATTCCAGCAATTATTTTCTTGAAAAACGAGCTTTCTAAAATATGAGCAAACCCCTCGTTTCCTTCAGAGATCTAGGCCATGCGCCGTACAAGGAAACATGGGATTTTCAGGAAGAGCTATTTGAACGGAACGTTCAACGAAAGCTTCAAAACAGATCAGAAGGAAAAGCCGACGGAGAGGGAACAGAAGATGTTCTTCTCTTCGTAGAGCATCCTCACGTATACACGTTAGGAAAGAGCGGCGATGCCTTTCACTTGTTGGTTTCCGAAGAGAAACTAAAAGAGATTGGGGCAACATATTATCCCATCAACAGAGGTGGAGACATTACCTATCACGGACCGGGACAAATCGTGGGTTACCCATTGTTAGACCTCGAGCATTTCTTCACCGATATTCACAAGTACATGCGCTACCTCGAAGAGGCAATCATTCGAACAATTGCGCATTATGGAATTGTAGGTGGAAGAATTGATGGTCTTACCGGAGTGTGGCTCGATATAGATGATCCGAAAAAATCTCGAAAAATTGCTGCGCTCGGCGTGAAGTGTAGCCGTTGGTTAACCATGCACGGTTTCGCTTTCAACGTGAATACAGATTTGAATTACTTCAACTACATTGTCCCTTGTGGAATTACAGATAAGACCGTAACCAGTTTATCTAAGGAATTGGGTCGTGAAATGGACATGGATGAAGTGAAACGAATTCTTCTGCAAGAATTAGCAGATGTATTTCAATTCGAAATACGAATTCAACAATAAGTATTAAAATTTCAAAGTGAATATCGCACGCTCATTGGCGGCACTTTTCGTGCTCAAAACCTTACCTTTGTAGAATGGATACATTTTTCTCGGCATTTACAACCGTGCAAGGTTGGATAGACTTGTTGACCTTGGTAATTATGGAAATTGTCTTGGGAATAGACAATATTATTTTCATTGCTATTGTCACTGGATTTTTATCCTCAAAATCAGATCAAAACAAAGCGCGCAGATTGGGTCTTTTTTTCGCGCTTATTTTCCGAATTGGTTTGTTATTTACACTTTCATATTTGGCACATTTACAAGAACCATTTTTCACACTTGGTGGTTTCCCGGTATCGGGCAGAGGACTTGTGTTGCTGGCCGGAGGATTATTCTTAATCATTAAAACGTCAAATGAAATTCGTCACAAATTTTTAATTGCAGACAACGAAGAATCAGAGAAGTCTAGAAAGATTAACTTGTTTCAAGCCATTATTCAAATTACAATTATCGATATTGTTTTCTCTTTCGATTCAATTATTACCGCAGTTGGACTGGTAGATCATGTTCCAATTATGGTAGTGGCTGTTATCATTGCCATGTTCGTTATGTTGGCATTCGCGCCATACGTTAGTGCATTCATTGAAAAGTACCCTACTTTGAAAATGTTGGCCTTGGTATTCTTAATTGTTATCGGATTGAATTTGGTTGCTGAAGCATGCGAGAGCGCCCACTTGATTCACATTCCAGAATACGTGAACATTAAGATGTATTCCTATGTGGCCTTCGCTTTCGCTCTAACTGTTGAGCTCTTGAACATTCGTTTGCATCACGTGAAGGAACGCAAAGGGAAAGCATGATCATCATTCAAAACACCCTCGTTAGCGAAGATCTCTTCGAAGAACATTTTGTTTGTGATCTTTCAGCTTGTAAAGGAGTTTGTTGTGTGGAAGGTGACAGTGGTGCACCCATCGAACAAGACGAAATTCCAATTCTAGAGCAAGAATGGGAAAGTGCAAAACCCTATATGGTACCTGAAGGTATTGAAGCTATTGAAAGAGATGGACTCTATCAAGTAGATGAAGATGGTGATATTGTAACGACTCTTGTTTCAGAAAAAGGAGCGTGTTCTTTTGTCCACTACAGTGAAGATGGAACGGCTTTGTGTGCGTTAGAAACGTCGTGGAAAGCGGGAGAGTCGAAATTCAGAAAACCTATGTCGTGTCATTTGTATCCCATTCGACTAACGAAGTTGGCAGATTATGTTGGTTTGAATTATCACCGTTGGCCCATTTGCGCGCCAGCATGTGAGTGCGGATCGAAATTACAAGTTCCAGTGTACCGCTTTTTAAAAGATGCAATTACAACGAAGTTTGGTGAAGCGTATTTTCAAGAATTAGACGAACACTATCGGGTATGGAAAGCACAAAGAGAAGCTTAATTCTTTTTTTTCTGGTCTTATTTGTCGCTCCCGTTTTTGCGCAAGAGTGGGTCAAAGTCAATTGTGTTTTTAATACTGAAGACGGCGATGTCGTTACCGATTTCAGAGAAGGAACAGCGCTTGTGGTGAGTGCTCGATTAAAACAATCTTATGGACAGGGCACCATGCAAACTACCCGAATAACCCGATTACATAAGGTTGATTTATACACAGAGCGCGAAGAAACATTCTTTCCGAAAGATTGGAATTTCGATGAAGGAGTATCGTGCTTTGGAGATCACAAAAATGAATTGTTTTTTCAAACTGATTTGGATGTAAGAGGAACGTTTTCGAAGTCTTACAAGATTTTTCTTTGGGATACTTCTTTAACGTTTAAAAGTGTTGGGATGCCTGTTGAAATGGCCGGAAACAAAGGTGAAAGCGATTTTGATAACATAAACCCCACATACGACCCAATAGAAAAACTGCTGATTTTTTCGAGCAATCGGGCGGGTGGCTATGGTGCACATGACTTGTATGGTTGTTATCGTGTCGGAAAGGGTTGGGGACCTGTTTTCAATTTAGGACCTGGTGTAAATACTTCTGACAATGAATTGGGTGCCACACTCTTTCAAGGAACCCTTTATTTTTCGAGAATTCATTTGCAAGATTTAAGTGTGGGCGTGCTACTTTTTTCAGCTGAGCAAAAAGAGGCTTTTCGTGTTTCAACAAAACTTCCTTCTCCCTTCAATAACGAAAAACCCGACGCTTTTAAGGTTGTATTCGTTTCAGCAAATGAAGCTTATGTTTCGCGCGAGCATCAAATCGATCACTTAATTCTTCCAAAGAAAAACAAGCAAGTTCAATTTAGATTGAAGGAAGGAACCCGCGTATTGCAAAACATTGGTTTATCTGTTGTTGCTGTTGGAAGTGGAGAACGTTCTGAATTGAAGTCCAATGCGGAAGGATTAACGTCACTCTTCAGTTTGTCTTTGGAAACGAAATACAAGGTGAGTATTCCAGATAAGGATTGGGAAGTTTTAAAAGCTACTGGAAATGGAAAGGGATACAAGGCTGAACTGATCGATGAATTTGGAAATATCATTCGTGTGTTTAAGTTCGATGCCAATGGCAATTTCCAATTTGAATTACTTGATTTCGTTTACACCAATTTAACGTTCTTGGAAGAGATTGACCGAAGTAAGTTAGGAAGTTATAGTGTCGAGTCGAACGAATTCATTTCAACCAAAACATATTTCTTTCCAGTGAATGAAAGTAGCTTGAATGAAATGCAGAAGATTGATTTACGCAATTGGCTGAAAGACCAATCCAATTCAAATATCATCATTAGTGGATTCGCAAGTTCAGACGGAAGTTCAAAGCGAAACAAAGAATTGGCAAACGCACGAATTCAAGCAACCAAAATGGTCCTGTTAGCGCAAGGAGTCTCAGAGAAAAACATAAAAGTCAAAGTAGTCGGAATAAACGAAGTTGGAGAAAAAGGACGTCGCGTAGAGCTCGAAGCGATTCCATTATCTTCGCATTAACAACACGAAAAACCATGTTTGAAAAACTATTTCCAAATCGAGAATTAAGAATTGTAAAAGGAAAACTTGTTGAAAGTGGAACTTCACATTTAGACGGTCAAGAGGACAAAGGCGCTCAACGTTGGGTGAAAGTGAACGGCGAAGTAATTACCCGTGTGAGCGACGGATTGTACCATGCGCAGTGGGATGATGAAGTCGTTGTTATTTGTGATGCCTACAACTACATGGTGGGCTATTGGAATTTCACGAAAGGTTCCGGAAGTGATCCGAATTATTCTGCTTCTATAGGGTCAACTGCTCTTGTAACATTGATTGTTTTAGCATCGATGCTTTTCAATTTCATCCCTATGCATGACCCGCAGAAAGGAGATATCATTACTTCATTCTACAATTACATCTGGAAGGATGAGTTCTTTGTTGCTCATTGGTGGGCGACCGCTTCCATCATTGGGGTTTTCGGTTTATACGGATTTATTTGGACGCCGCTTTATGCTATTGGACACGTGAAGCGGGAGCGTCAAGCAGCAGCCATGTTAGCTCCGCATAGAAATATTGTCGAGTGAAATTCGGGAAGTTAGATAACGTAGATCATCTTTCTTTTTCGTTTGAAGTTCCAACGCAAGACTATTCTTTTCTACCGAATGAACGTTCGGGTGGGTTGGAAGTAATTATCGGAGGAACGGTTTGGGGTGTTCCGAAATGGAAAGGAATCCATTTTCCAGCGAAAGCCAAGCCCTCAGAATTTCTGTATTACTATTCACGTTTGTTCCCGAGTATTGAATTCAATGGCTCGCATTATCGCATTCCTCCGGTTGCGCAGGTAGAGAAATGGGTGGAGCAAGTGCCCAAGAGCTTTTTATTCTGTCCGAAGTTTCCACAAAGCATTTCGCATTGGCGACAATTTCAAAATTGCGAGCGCGAAACAGATTTGTTTTTTGAAGCACTCTTTGCTTTCGGAAAAAATTTGGGAACCACCTTCATTCAATTACCTCCGCATTACAGTCCTTCTAAAGCAGAACCGCTTCTTCGTTATCTTGAAACACTTCCAAGAGATGTTCGCTATTCTGTTGAAATGCGTCACCCCGATTGGTTTGTTGGACATGTCTTGGAAGAGTATGCGAATGAGTTAAAAAAGTTGAATGTTGGATTAATCGTTTGCGACACTGCTGGAAGAAGAGATGCTGTGCACATGCGATTAACCAGTGATGAGTTGGTGATTCGTTTTGGTGGAAGTGATTTACATGTAAGCGATGAAGTGCGCATGAATCAATGGGCGCAGCAACTTGGAGATTGGGAAAAAGTTGGTTTAAAGAAATGTTATTTCTGGATTCATCAACCCGAGAGTTTGCACACGGTAGAATCAATGAATCAATTCAAGGAAGTTCTTTCCAATTACAAATAGATGCAACCGCCACAGGTGTCTTTAGAAGCTCCTGTAACTTCCGAGAGTGCTGTTGGTTGCTCAGAGAGTCGAAGTGCGCCTAATAGAGCGAAAATGAGCGCCTCTTTGTATTGGACGGTATCGGTGTCTGGAACAACAACAGAAAGATCGGTCTTCGCTTGTATGGATTCGATAAGAAATTCATTGAAAGCACCACCGCCAGTGACAAGAACACTACCTGTCCAACCTTCGAAAATCTTGGCAATTTGAACCGCCATATGCTCTGTGCACGTGGCAAGTAAATCACGAATGGTTAATTGCGATTCACCAAGTAAGGGAAGGAAGTGACGTTCAAACCATTCTTTTCCCAAAGACTTAGGAAGCTCTTGCGAATAGTAGGGGAGTGCATTTAATTTTTCAAGCAATTCAACATTCACAACCCCACGTCGAGCCATCTCTCCGTTCGCATCAAAAGGATGTCCCGTCTGTTCGGCTAAGAGATTCAAAGCCATGTTCGCTACACATACATCGAAGGCGTTTAAGTCTCCCATGAGTGTATACGAGACATTTGCAATTCCGCCAATGTTCAAACAAAAATCGTATTCGTTGAAAAGCAATCGGTCTCCAATGGGAACCAACGGCGCACCTTGTCCGCCATGAGCCACATCTGTTGTTCTGAAATCGCAAATGGTTTTAATTCCAGCATGTGCAGCAATGTGTGCACCGCTTCCAATTTGAACGGTAAGCGATTCGCCTGGCTGGTGAAAAATGGTATGTCCATGCGAAGCAATGGCATGGGCTGAATGACTTCGTTCTTCTAAAAAACGTTTGACTTGTTTTCCAGAATAAATTCCAAAGTCAACATTCAACTGCGCCAATTCAAGTGCAGACATTTTGTGCGCTCTTCGAAAAATATCACGCCATGAAGCGTCGTAAACCACTGTTTCAGCAGCAACAATTTCGTATTCCCATTTGTTATTGTTGAATGAAAGGTCACAAAGCGCAATGTCCAATCCATCTAGACTGGTTCCACTCATGAGTCCAACAATTCGAAAGGTTTCCATAGGGTTACAAATATAAGAGGGCGGAATGTTCCGCCCTCTTTTCAAACTAATTCAGTAAAGAAATTATTTGATGATAATGGTCTTTGTCCAAAGGTTTGTATCGTTTGAAACTTTACATACATAGGTTCCAACAGCAAGTGATGGTAATGAAACTGAATT
>JBJOON010000072.1:0-8740 GCA_046051235.1 Bacteroidota bacterium | reverse complement strand
CGTTGGTGTCTAAAACCATTAGTTCTACCATATACGCCCCCGGCTCAGAGTAGGAGTGCGTAACAATTGGCCAAGAAGATACATCGGTGGTACCATCATCAAAATCCCAAGTGTGACTTCCTAAAACTGAGCCTGGTGCAAAAACCGTAGGCGTTGCATCGAAAGTCATTACTTCACCTACACAAAGACGTGTTGGTTGAAAATCGGGTTGATCTGTAGTCACCTCTACAATTGGCGGAATACAAGGAATTCCACAAGAAATCTCCGCTCCAAAATTCCCAACACTCGCATCACCATCAGAAGTGAATACCACTGTTAAACAGTTCGAAGGATTACTCGAGGAAATAATCATTCCATTTAAATCCGTTCCAACATATGTTCCGATTAGAGGGGCAGAAACATCACTTCCGTTGTAAATTTGCAATTGATCCCCCACACCGAGTGAGAAAAAATTAAAATCAAGATTTACTTGACCTGGAATTGTTGCGTCTGAGCAAATCACAGACGTTCCAATAAAATTCGGGCTATAATCAGATGCACTCAATCCAGGATCTAAAAGAAATCCGGCGCAATCTGTAATGACGGGGTTGGAACCAACACCATACTCTTGTGCAGAAACTTGTTCAATGGACAAAGCCGCCAAGAAGAGGGATAGTAATACTTTTTTCATGTTACTTGGCTTTATTATTTATTGTTTTTCTTTTGTACAAAGTCTCTAAACGTTTAACTGAGAATACTGTAATTACATAATCTGTATTCCCCCAACGATAAGTTTTGGTTTCATTCGCGTCCGGCTGCAAAGCTGGAGTTGAATTTAAAATACCAAAGAGCATTTGCGTTGTCGGAACTGCTGAGTCTAAAGCAACATCTGCAGAAGTTATTAATGACGGAGAAGCAAGAGCCTTTTCTGGTGCTAATGTCACCGACACCATATTATTCTGTAAAAAATTTATCCAAGACTCATCACTGTTATGACGGCTGATAATGTTCGACTGAGCGAACGAAAGTCCAATTGTTCCGAAGAACAAAAAGAGAGAGAGCAGAATTTTCTTTTCCATAAAAACAAAAATAGGTAATACCATGACTACTTCACCCAAAAAATAGTTGTACATTCTTGAAATTCATTTCAAAAAAAATAGGAAATTAAAAAATATGTGTATATTTGCACCCGCTTTTAGAGCAAGATGATCTCGTAGCTCAGCTGGTAGAGCAATACACTTTTAATGTATGGGCCCTGGGTTCGAGTCCCAGCGGGATCACCAAAAGGAAAAAGGGCAGGCAACTGCCCTTTTTTGTTCTAATTGCCCTGGTGGTGAAATTGGTAGACACGCCATCTTGAGGGGGTGGTTCCGTAAGGTGTGCTGGTTCGAGTCCAGTCCAGGGCACAAAGGGGAGTTTTCCCCTTTTTTTATGTCTTAAAAATTCTTGTGCCTCATGGAATCAAGTACTTTCGCAATGAAATGGAAGGAAGGTATGGATACGACAAAGGATAATTTCACATGGATATCTGGACCCTGCAGTGCAGAGTCTGAGGCACAGGTTGTCAATACCGCTCGCGAATTAAACGAGCGCATTCCTCTATCGTACTACCGCGCTGGCCTTTGGAAACCGCGCACAAGTCCGAATTCATTCGAAGGAATGGGCGCCGCAGCGCTTCCGTGGATGAAAAAAGCCAAGGAAGAAACAGCAGTAAAAATCATTACGGAAGTAGCAACAGCGCAGCACGTCGAATTGTGTCTTGAATACAATTTCGATGCACTTTGGATTGGTGCGCGCACAACCACGAATCCGTTCTCAGTTCAAGAAATTGCTGAAGCACTTCGTGGAGTGAATATTCCAATATTCATTAAAAACCCTATCAATCCTGACCTTTCCTTGTGGATTGGCGCTTTCGAGCGCTTTCAAAAAGTAGGACTTTCGGACTTGAGTGCGATACACCGTGGATTCTCGGTGGCGAATAAACTGCCCTACCGAAACAAACCGCTTTGGGAGATTCCAATTGAATTCAAAACACAATTTCCTCACATTCCTCTTATCTGTGATCCGAGCCACATCTGTGGCAACAGAACTTTGCTTCGCGATGTTAGCCAGCGCGCCATTGACCTTGGCATGAACGGAATCATGATCGAAAGTCACCCAGACCCAGATAACGCTTTAAGTGATGCTCAACAACAAATCACACCCGCTCAGGTTGAGGAAATGGCTGAATTGCTTCACTATCGCTCCACTTTCTTGACATCCAATTCCGCTCAAAAACTTCAAACCCTTCGCGACCGCGTTGATGCGTTAGACGCCGACATCATTGATTTATTGGGAAAGCGAATGAACATTTCAAGAGAAATGGGCGCTTTAAAAAAGGAAGAAGGCATTACTATTTTCCAATTGGAACGTTGGAAGGAAATTCTCGAAAGCCGCGAGGCATGGGGTAAATCAGCAAATCTAACTGAGACTTTTCTTTCCGCTTATCTTGAAGCCATTCACAAAGAAAGCATACGGGCACAGAACGGAGTCATGAACAAAGACTAACCCCCTTTCATTGTGAATGAATGGTGAATAAAATCAATGGCTTTAGTTGAATGGGGTGCGCTAATTTTACGTGCTATGCGCGGGCTATTTTTTTTCTTATTTTTTGTTTCAAGCATTTGTATGTTTGGACAAGAACCTGCGTCGCAAGATTCGCTTTTACCCATTGTGCCTTATTCTTCTGATGGTGCCGCAAGGCAATGGTTGAATGGCAGCGACAAATCTAGCTTACCGAAATTCACTGCAGCACCTGTCCCCATTCAACCCATTGTTATTTACTTCGAAAAATCGGGCGTTGACCTGAGCACAACAGCACAACAACAATTGAATGAAGTCGTTGAAAAACTTGCACGTAATGGCAAGACTGGAGTACTCATCACTGGGTATGCTGATCGAAATGGTAGCAGTGAAAAGAATTGGAAAGAATCAGAAAAACGTGCCAAAGCAGCACGAAATTTTATTGTGAATTCAGGCATAGAACCTAACCGCTGTGTAGCAAAGTTCGTTGGCGATGTTGGTTCTATTGGAAAGAACCCAGGAGATAGAAAAGTAATCATTGAATTTATAGCTCGACCTTAATGAAAATTATTTGCATTGGAAGAAACTATGCGGCGCATGCAGCTGAATTGGGAAACGCTGTGCCGGAAAATCCTGTAGTTTTCTGTAAGCCTGACTCTGCTATTATTCAAAGGGGAAATCCGTTTGTCATTCCGGCGTTCACAAACGATGTGCACTATGAATTGGAATTGGTTTTCCGTATCAATCGATTGGGCAAGCACATTCAGCAATCATTCGCTCCCCGTTACTACAATGAAGTTACTCTAGGAATAGACTTCACTGCTCGTGATGTTCAGGATGAATTGAAGAAAAAAGGACTTCCTTGGGAACGCGCCAAGGCGTTCGACGGATCTGCTTTTGTTAGTGAAAAATTCTTTGAAACAGACACCCTTCCTTCCCCCATATTTTTTTCATTAAAGAAAAATGGTGTCACGGTTCAAGAAGGAGACAGCTCGCATATGATTCATTCCATTGACAAACTCATTGAAAATGTATCCGAGGTATTCACCTTGAAGATTGGCGATTTAATTTTCACCGGAACTCCGGCGGGTGTTGGTCCTGTGGCTTCGGGTGATTTATTGGAAGGATTTCTTTTCGATGAAAAAGTCTTTTCCCTTCGAATTAAATAAAATCACGACTTGGTGTTGCTTCTCTTCTCGAGCATGGGCACGAAGGAGAATTCGCCGTAATATGTGTTTTGAAAATTACCTTTTTCGTCTTCCTGGATAAGCGTCATCTCTTGCTTCTCCCCTTCTCCGAAAGGCATAACTAGCCTACCTCCCGGTTTCATTTGCATGAGTAGTTCCTCCGGTACAATAGGTATAGCGCAAGTGATAATAATTCTATCGTAGGGTGCAAATGCAGGAATACCTTTGTAGCCATCTCCGTAGGCCAGGTGGCACTTGTACCCCATTTCAGCCAACATTTTCTTCGAGGTATCGAAAAGCAATTTCTGCCTTTCAATGGAATACACCTTCGCCCCCATTTCACACAAAACGGAAGTCTGATAACCAGAACCTGTTCCTATTTCTAGGACCTTCATTCCCTTTTCCACATCTAACAATTGACTTTGAAAAGCCACGGTATACGGCGCAGAAATGGTTTGCTCCGCTCCTATTGGAAGCGCCTTGTTCTCATATGCCAACTCAACAAACGCACTCGTCAAAAAAGCGTGTCTGGGAACCTTATTTATAGCGTCTAACACACGCGCGTCGGTAATTCCCTTCTCACGTAATTCATCCACTAACTTTCTTCTCAGCCCCTTATGTCTATAATTATCCTCAATCATACGGCCAAGGTAAGCGACTATTTCATCCGCTTTTCGGTGTTGAAAAGTAAAAATCAACGAAGTGATGTAGACATCAATTTCAATCACATTTGCACAAGAAGAGAATTATTTATGTTGAAAATAGGAGTATTAGGAACGGGCTACTTGGGAAAGATTCACATGCAAGTACTTTCGGAGTTACCGGAATTGTTTCAATCTATACATTTTTTCGATCCAGATATTAAAGCCGCGAAAGAAGCTGCAACTCGGTTCGGAATAGAACCTTGTCACAGTCTCGACGCGCTAATAAACGAAGTAGATGTGGTAGATGTGGTATCGAGTACTCCGTCACATTTTCAATGCGCCTCGAATGCCATTCGCAATCTTAAACACGTTTTCATTGAAAAGCCTATCACATCTACTTTAGAGGAAAGTAATAGGCTTATTAAACTCGCAAAGGAGGCGCAGGTAGTTGCGCAAGTGGGACATATTGAACGTTTCAATCCAGCCTATTTGGCTGTTTCTCCATTGTTGGAAAACACCAAATACATTGAAGCTCACCGATTGAGTAATTACAAAGGAAGGAACAACGATGTTTCAGTTATTCTCGATGTTATGATACATGACATTGATTTGATTTTAGCTGTTACAAAAGCAAACGTTCGAAAAGTCTCTGCTAATGGAGCATCGGTGCTAACTCCTCACATTGACATTGCCAATGCTCGTATTGAATTGGACAATGGATGTGTTGCTAATCTTACAGCAAGTCGTGTTGCAACAGACTCTGTGCGCAAAATGCGTTTTTACCAAAAAGATGCTTGTTACGTTTCTGACTTCTTAAATAAAACAGCACATAGTTATAAGTTGCTTCGCGAGAACAAAGAGAATGAAATCACGAAAAAGAATCTTGCTGCACCCGATTGCAATGCCTTAAAACAAGAGCTGTCTAGCTTTGGTGAGGCTGTCTTGCGCCAGACTGAACCAACTGTTTCGTTAGAAGATGGACACAAGGCATTAGCAGTAGCTGAAATGATTGCTGAAAAAATTCGATTGAACGTCTTCACATCTGAGGACTAAACACTGTTATTTTTCACAAGCAATAATCTTAAATTTCTTTCGTTCACAACGGTAACCCTATGATGCGATTGTATATTCGCAACCCAAAACACAGCGATTGAAACCTCTATTCTATCTCTTATTAATTCTCATTCTTTTTCTGCAAGGATGTGACATTATTAATCCAAAGGAGAAAGAGCCTGCGTATTTGTATATACCCTCTTTCACTTTCCAAGCTAATTTGAATCAAGGCACATCAAGTGAAGCCATAACCGAAGTATGGGTCTATGCAAACGATCAAAGTTTGGGGGTCTACGATTTGCCTGCAAAAATTCCAATTTTAGAGCTTGGAACCTCAACGATTCGCATATTCGCAGGCATTAAAAGTAATGGCATCTCCAATACCCGCATTCGTTATCCGTTTTTCGCGCCTTTCGACACAACACTTACCATTTCGGCATTTCAAATAGACACTATCATTCCCGCATTCACTTATTACAACCAAGCTGTCATCTCGGAAAAAGGATTTGAAAGCGGAAACTTCCTTGTTCAAACTGGAACGAACAACGGTTCTTTTTCAGTAACCAACCAGGCAGAGCAGGTATTCGAAGGGAACAGAAGTGGTTGGGGCCATTTAGATGCCGGATCGACTAAACTTTATTACAAAGACGACGATAATCTAAACTACACGAGCGGTGACAATCTATTTCTCGAAATGAATTATAGCAGTAACAACACCTTTTCTGTTGGCTTTATTACGACTACAGGTGGTATCACTGCAAAAAATCCTGCGCTCATAATTAACCCCTCTTCTAGCGGCGATGGGCTAGCTCCCGTTTGGAAGAAGATATACATTGATTTTGGATTTGTCCTTCAGCAAAATCCAACCGCACAATTTCACGAATTCTACATTGAGTCAACTTCAACAAATTCAACCACACCGGTAAATATATTTCTCGACAATTTGAAGTGGGTGACTTGGTAGTGAACGACAATTAGAAATTGAAGAATAAAGGAATCATATTTTCTTATGTAACTGCAGATTGGATTGCAGCAGCGTCTGCATGGACTAGTCTTTATTTTCTCAGGAAAAAATTCGAAGCCATTAAGTACGGATATGATTTAGGGTTTCACACCGATTCAAATTTCATAGCTGCTTTAGCTTTTATTCCACTCACTTGGATTTGCTTCTACGCGATGTGGGGAATGTACTCAGATGTTATGCGCAGACATCGACTGCGCGAGATAGGACAAGTCCTTGCAACTTCATTAATCGGTAACATTGTCATTTTCTTTTTGTTTTTATTAGACGACGAACTTCCAAATTACAATTATTATTATACCACTTTCGGCTTTTTATTACTCGGTCATTTGGGAATGACTTTGATTCTTCGAATGATCATTACTTCTCGAACTGTAAAAAAAATTCAATCGAGACAATGGGGATTCCCTACCGTAATTGTTGGTGGAAATGCACGTGCAGTTCAGCTCTTGGATGAAATAAATGCCTTAAAAAAATCTCCAGGCTTTTTATTCAAAGGCTATTTGAAAATTAATGGTGCCGACGAACAGCTTTCATCAAGCCTGCCCTTATTTGGAAAGTACCACAGCCTTCCCTCAATCATCGAAGAACATGAAATTGAAGAAGTGATTCTTTCCATCGAAAGTGGTGACCACAAGGAACTAGAAAACATTCTGGCGCTTTTAGAAAACTATAATGTTCGCATCAACATTATTCCTGACACCTTCGACATATTATCTGGAAACGTAAAGATGACGAGCATTTTCGGAGTGCCGCTCATTCGATTGAACACACTGCTCATGCCAAGTTGGCAATTCAGTATAAAACGAATTCTCGACGTGGTACTCAGCGCAATTGCGTTAGTTGTATTGGCACCCATTCTTGTCATTATTGCCATTTTGGTGAAGGTAACCTCAACAGGGCCTGTTTTCTTTTTGCAAGAGCGTATCGGGCGTAACGGAGTACCCTTTCAAATTATAAAATTCCGCAGCATGCGAACAGATGCAGAAAAAGCTGGACCTCAATTGAGCTCAACCAACGATTCGCGAATAACGAAACTCGGAAAGTTTCTTCGAAAAACAAGGCTCGATGAGCTTCCTCAATTTTGGAACGTTTTGTCCGGAGATATGGCATTGGTTGGTCCAAGACCTGAACGTCAGTTCTACATTGATCAGATTTCAAAAATTAACCCCCACTACCACAAACTTCATCGCATTCGTCCGGGCATTACCTCATGGGGTCAAGTGAAATACGGCTATGCTGAAAACGTAGATCAAATGGTTCAGCGTTTACGTTACGATCTACTTTACCTAGAGAACATGTCATTGGCCATGGATATTAAAATTCTCTTTTACACAGTTGTAATCGTATTGAAAGGAAGTGGAAAGTAATTGTTCTTGTTTTCTTTCCTTATCTTAACAAAAAAAAATTCTCATGAACCGTTTACGTTGGATTCAAATTCTTTTTGTTTGTGCCATAGGATATTTCATTTTCGCTTCAAACAGCAACGGAAGAGCTACTGTAGCAAACTTAGGAAATACAGGTGCTCCGGGAGAGAACACTTGCGGGCAATGCCATAATGGAGGAAATTACAATGCGTCAGTTGCTATTCAAGTTTTTCCAAATGGCGGTACCGTTCAAACAACACAATTTGTTTCTGGCAATACC
Source organism: Bacteroidota bacterium (assembly GCA_046051235.1). Classification (GTDB taxonomy): domain Bacteria; phylum Bacteroidota; class Bacteroidia; order Flavobacteriales_D; family Sanyastnellaceae; genus CAIZGX01. Next base: position 647 of record JBJOON010000072.1, on the reverse strand, counting down.
TATACTGTGAAAGTTACGGTTAGCAATTCAATGGGAAATCCTTTTGGATATGGATTCCAATTCACTGCTTTAACCGATGCCGACAGCTCACCTATTAGCGGCTACAGCAGCCTTGCGTCTAACGTTAAGCAAAAGACGATTACGGTGCAAAACGCTTTCAACGGCAGAACTTACCTCGAGCACAACGGTGTAACTTCAAACAATGTATTCCAATTCAACTGGACGGCGCCCGCAAATCTTAACGAGGCGGTGACATTTTTTGCAAGTGGCAATGTTGTCAATGGCACCGGCTCAACGGGAGGAGATGCTACGGCAAATACATCATTAACTTTGTATCCTGCCTTACAGGTGAGCAATGATATTGTTCAACCTGCATGTGATAACAATGGTATTGGTTCCATTACATTGACTATTTCTGGCGGACAACCACCTTACAACGTAGTATGGCAAGACGGATCTACCGGAAACAGTTTTCAAGGTGGACCTGGTTCCTACTCTGCTGTTGTCTCAGACATAGCAGGAAATTCAGTAACACTTCCAGCGGTATTGAACTCATACACTCCACTTGTTATCGAATCTACTTCGACAGATGTTTCTTGTTTCGGATTGTGTGATGGCAGCATCTCTCTAAACTTTATCTCGGGCAC
>JBJOON010000071.1:0-8746 GCA_046051235.1 Bacteroidota bacterium | reverse complement strand
CGAAGGGTGCGAGGCACATGATTTCTATGAAGGCACCCGACTCTTTTTGAAAAATAATGCGTGCCGGAATGACTTTCGAATTGTTGAATACGAGCAAATCTCCTTGCTTAAGCACGTTGGGTAAATTCGAAAAAACGGTGTCCGTTATTTCTCCGTTTTCATAGACCAACAATTTAGCAGCAGCTCGGTCTTCCAAGGGAATAACACGAATGCGATCTTCAGGAAGATTGTAGTCAAAATCTTCTATTTTAATTTGTGGAATTGGCATGGCGCGAAAATACCTATTTTTGAAAACATTTTTTTTAATATGAGCACGAATAGAAAAGCATTGGTTATTGGCTGCAGAGGACAAATAGGCATTGAGCTTGTGATGGCCCTTCGTTCGAAGTTGGGACAACACAATGTGATTGGAGCCGATATTCAGCCTGCTGAAAGTGTTTCTTTGGAAGATGGACCATACGTTCAATTGAACGTGCTAGACACAGAAGCGTTACGTGCATGCGTTCAAGATCATGCTGTAACTGAAGTTTATCAGTTGGCCGCTTTGTTAAGCGCAACTGGAGAAAAGAATCCCATGTATGCTTGGAAGCTAAATATGGAAGGACTGTTAAACATTCTTGAGCTTGCGAAAGAATTTAAATTCCGTTTGTTTTGGCCAAGTTCCATTGCAGCTTTCGGACCAACTACTCCGGCCAATCAAACCGCACAAACCACAATAATGGAACCGACTTCGGTTTACGGAATTTCAAAGTTGGCGGGTGAAAGATGGTGCGAATATTACTTCATGAAATACGGCGTAGACGTTAGAAGTTTGCGCTACCCCGGTCTTATTGGACACCGCTCAGCTCCGGGCGGAGGAACAACAGACTATGCAGTAGATATTTTTTATTCTGCGTTGAAGGAAAACAAATACACTTCATTCCTTTCGGAAAATACCGAACTTCCCATGATGATGATGGAAGACGCCATTCGCGCTACCATTCAATTGATGGAATCTGATGCCGAGAAAGTTAAAATTCGTAGCTCATATAACCTTGCGGGAATAAGCTTCACACCAAAACAATTGGCTGAAGAAATTTCAAAGCATTTGCCCGGATTTGAAATTAGCTATGCCCCAGACTTCCGTCAAGGATTAGCAGATTCATGGCCGAACAGCATTGACGATTCTTCAGCGAAGAACGATTGGGGTTGGGAGATTGAATATCCGATGCCACGTTTGGTTTCAACCATGTTGGAAGAAATAGCGAAAAAAGTTTCTTAATCGAAAGCATTAGCCTCATAAAAAGCCTCATTGGATGAGGCTTTTTTTATTTGTCTTCGTTTCTTTGCACTATGGTTGATTTGTTCATTTACAATAGTCTTACACGAACGAAAGAAAAGTTCACTCCCCTTCACAAACAATTCGTTGGAATGTATGTTTGCGGTCCTACTGTTTACAATTTTGCTCACTTGGGAAATTGTAGAACGTTCGTGACTTTCGACACTGTTTATCGCTACCTCACTTTTCTTGGATACAAAGTTCGTTATGTGAGAAACATAACAGACGTTGGACACATTACCACCGAGTTCGATGAAGGAGTGGATCGTATTGGTGTGCAAGCGAAATTGGAACAAGTTGAACCAATGGAAATTGTGCAGAAATACACCACGTATTTCCACGACATGATGCGCGCATTCAATAACCATCCACCGAGCATTGAACCAAGCGCTACTGGACACATTATGGAACAGATTGCCATGATTGAAGAGATCATGAAAAATGGATTCGCATACGAAGTAAATGGAAGTGTTTACTTCGATGTAAAAAAATACAAAGACGTTTTTCCTTACGGTGAATTAAGCGGAAGGAACGTTGACGAATTGCTTGAAAACACGCGTGAATTAGACGGACAAGAAGAGAAGCGTTTCTTCGCCGATTTTGCTTTGTGGAAAGCGGCTTCACCCGAACACATCATGCGCTGGTCTTCACCTTGGGGTGAAGGATTTCCGGGATGGCACCTGGAGTGTTCTGCTATGAGCACAAAATACTTGGGCGAAGAATTCGATATTCACGGTGGTGGAATGGATTTGAAATTCCCGCACCACGAATCTGAAGTTGCACAAAATTCTGCCTGCTGCGGAAAGGCTCCTGTTCGTTATTGGATGCATGCAAACATGCTTACTGTAAACGGACAAAAGATGTCGAAGTCGTTGGGCAACTCCTTCCTTCCACATGAATTATTTTCTGGAACGCACACGCTTTTAGAAAAAGGATTTTCTCCGATGGTGGTGCGCTTCTTCATGCAGCAAGCACATTACAGAAGCACATTAGATTTCAGTAATGAGGCCTTGAAGGCGGCAGAAAAAGGATTTGAAAGATTAATGATCGCCGTTGAAAAAGTAAATACCTTAACTGCGAGCGATTCGAGTAACTATGATATTGCCGCGTTGGAAAAGAATTGTTTCGAAGCCATGAGCGACGATTTCAACACTCCTATTCTTATCTCGCATTTGTTCGAAGCTGTAAAGGTGATTAACTCGTGCTTAGATAATAAAATGCAACTTTCGCAAACAGATATTGACCGCTTGCAAAAGTTGGTAAAAGGATTCGTGTTTGAAGTACTTGGTTTGCAAGTTGAATCAAGCGGTGCTTCAAATGATATTTCGAACGATTTGATGCAAGTGATTATTCGTTTGCGTGCAGAAGCGAAAGCGAAAAAAGATTTCGCGACTTCCGATTTAATTCGTGACGAATTAAAAGCCATAAACATTCAACTTCAAGATTCAAAAGAAGGAACAACCTGGACCCATGAGAAATAATAAAAAGATCATTGCCATTGTGCTAATTGTTTTGTTTGTGGGCAGTTTCCTGTTCGTGACATTGGAGAAATATTTCAAGAAAACGAAGAGCGCTGAAAACAACACAACTGAAAGTGGAGCCATTTTGGAACCCGCAGATTTCATGACCGACAGTTGTTATGCCTTCATTCAAAAACAAGTTGCATTTGGGCCACGTGTACCAGGCAGTGCAAATCATGCAGCATGTGGAAATTGGCTCATTGAAAAATTCAAGAGTTACAATTGCACGGTTAAAGAGCAAGTTGGATCTATGCCTAATTGGGAAGGTGGTGCCACACCCGTGCGCAACATTATTGCTTCCGTTCATTCAGGTGCAACGAAACGCATTGTATTAGCAGCCCATTGGGACAGCAGACCATACGGAGATAAAGACCCTGATCCCAGCAAACACAAACAACCCATAGACGGCGCGAATGACGGTGCAAGTGGTGTTGGTGTTTTGCTTGAGCTAGCGCGTATTTCAAAAGATTTACCTGCTGATATCGGAATTGATTTCATTCTGTTTGACAGTGAAGACGGAGGAAAACCTGAATGGGCTCCTGACGGCGAAAACGATGCACTGTCTTGGTGTTTGGGTTCTCAGTTGTGGGCGAATCAAAAGCCACAACGTTCAATGCGCTACGCCGTTCTTTTAGATATGGTTGGTGCTGAAGGTGCAAGATTCAACAAGGAAGGCTACTCTATGCAATCTGCAGGAAATGCTGTGAACCGCATCTGGGGCAATGCTGCAAAACTGGGTTATGGAGAGTATTTTCAGAATGAAGAAACCGCTGGAATCATTGATGACCACGTATTCATGATTCAGGCTAATATTCCTTCGTTAGACATTGTTGATATGCGTCCCAATTACATGGGAACTCAATTCGAATTCGGAAGTTCACATCACACACACGCAGACAATATGAGCGTGATTAGCAAACCTACTTTGAAAGCTGTTGGCCACACGTTGGCCTACACCGTGTGGAATTTGAAGTAATTAGAAATCGAGATTCAACGACAAGTAGAATACACGTGGCATAACCGTTTTATCGTCTACTCCCCACGCCCAATCGGCGCGCATGTAGTATCCCAAAACTTTGGAGCGTAAGCCGAATCCATATCCGTATATAATCGGCTCCTTGTTGCTTCTTAACTGAACCGTTATCGGCGTTTGCGTAACTGTAATGGTATTGAAATCATTCGCATCGTCGTAGGGACTCTTGCCGGTCCAAGCGCTTCCTATATCAAAGAATCCAATCACTTGGAAGTTATCTGCAAAGTCTGACTTAATTGATCGGTTGCTCAAATACCTGAAGAGCGGTAAACGCAATTCCGAATTACTCAAGAGGAAGTTGTTTCCATTTCTTGCGTTGACATAAAACCCTCTCAATGGGCCAGCGAAGGCTTGAAACGTGTATCCTTGGGTATTCGAAACCAAGACCGAGTTATCTACTTTTTGACCCAACCAATTGTCAACTCCCCCCAAATAATTCACCACTTTGTAATCGCCGAACGAACTACTTCCACACAAACGAAATGCAAACGTAAGATCGCGATGAATCTGCTGATAGTGACGGAAATCGAAGCCGACAACGTAAATAGAATTCTGTTCTTTGATTTTGTTTGGCTGTCTGAAATGCTCTCCCCACGCTTTAAAGCGCGTTCCTGTGCGATAGTTCAATCCCTTGATATACGTGTTGTCGAAAATATATTCAGCCTTCCCTCCTATGTTCCATTCGTTTTGATTCTTGAAGGAAGCCGTGTAAGGATCACTTGATAGCACCACAATGCGATCGTTACGACCAATGGCGGTTAACTTAATTGCACTTGTCTCGGTGAACGGATACTTCCATTCATGCGTTAAGTTATATGTTTGAACTCGAATGGCAGCAAACTGTTGCGTTATCTCTTGTCCCTGACGTTGCAATGAAACTTTCTTATCCCAACGATTCTTCAAATTCTCAAACGACAATCCAAAATCACTGTTATTGAAATTCGCTGCCAAACGAACTCCGGCAGTCAACTTGTAGTCTTCCATCAAATCTGAAATTCCCACTTTGAAGAATCCTGAGAACCCCGGAGACACACTAGATGGGCCTGTATAGTTCTGATAGAAGGTGCTGGCAAACTGATTATCTACGGTAGATTGAACATAACTCGTGGTGTAATTCACCATGTAGTTTTTCGCCTTTGGAATTTCAATCTTCGTGAGTTGAGTTAACACTTCTGCTTGCTTCAAACTTTCTTGTTGACGTTTTTTATCTCCTGGAAAAGCAAAGTTCTCGGTGTCAATTCGGGTGGCATCTTTTTTCTTCGGAAACCAACGCATCTCTGAATAAGGAGCTTTCTCTTTTTCAGGCTGACTCTCGTCGCCTTCAATTTCAATGGCTCTATCGTTTACCAAATTCACATCAACAACGAAAGGAACGCCTAACTCATCGACTATCCAAAATCCTTGTTTGAAATCTGCACCTATGAAATACCCTCGTGAATTTCTATTCGACTTTTGCAGTACTTCAGTAACATTGAAAAAACGGTAATGAATGGTGGTGTCAATGCTAGCAATTGCGCTATCACGGAAGACAGAGCATCGCTCGTCGTACAAGGCCTTTGTGCGAATGAACTGAATCTTATTGTCTTTCGCAAGAGCCAATTTTCGATCTGAATATTTCGCATTTGTCAATTGAATTAACTCTTCGCTTTTGTAGTCGTCGGTTAATTTCAATTTATAAATATGGAAGTTCGGATCTTCGGAGCGAATACTATCGTGGTAGTTCAATTGCAAACTATTTCCTCTATTCGAACTGAAATAAATGGTATTCCCATCGGCAGAGAAAACCGGATCTACATCGTCGAAATTATCGTCGGTTAATTTCTGAGGAACATTCGCCGTAATGGGCAAAAGAAAGATATTCGTTTTCCCGTTTAGGCTTCCACTTATCACCACCTTCTTCCCATCAGGAGCATATTTCATGCTCAGAATTTTTTCAACTTGAAATAATTCCTTCGAAGACTTCTCTTTGCTTTCAAGTTGATAGGTATTCCAAAATAATTTTCCGTTTTTCTCAGTCACATATGAAAGCACCTGTCCATTCGGATGCCAAGCCAACTGCGGTGTGCTCTCATCTGGAATACGATCACTTCTGAAATCTCCGCGTGCAATTTTAGTTCTTACTTTAGTCTCGGTATCATAGACAAACACAGTGTATTGACCTTTGTAATGCATGGTATACGCCCATTTCAGATGATCATTCGATGGAGTTACGTGCAAATATTCGTACTTAAATTTTCCAACAATTTCTGGAACGAGAAATTGAAATCTCTTGCGTTTTACATGCAAAGAAATCAACTCTTCTTCAACCTTTGCAAGGTCTCTTCCCTGCTGAATAAACCGCTCATAGTCGTCAACAACCGTTTCCGTATTTCTTCCAATTACATATTGAAATCCGCCGTCTGTACCATGAAAGAGCTGTGTCATATTCAGAATTCCAAGCACCACATTTTCTCCGTAAATATTTCCGATGTACGACCAAAAACTATGTCCTACAAGTTCCGCTTGCATTCCAGTGAGTCTGTGAATATTCGGATACTTTGCATTGGTAAACCAATCTTCAGCGGCGCGTTCGCTCTCTCGCTGATCTTTCAATGCTGCATAACGAATGACGCCTTCAGAAAACCACGTTGGAATAGCGATTCGATTGTTTCCACGAACCACACTTCTCCAATCGCCACCGTACATAAGTTGCAAGTACATAATGCGCGAAAGTCCCAAGGAAATTTGTTTGCGTAACTCAGCATCTGTTCCCTCGAAATAAACGAACATTTTGTTACCCAAAATATTCGTGGCTCCTCCAATTGCTGCTGTCTCTTCGTCGGTTAATCCGAGATTACTCTGACGGAATTCACTTTGTTTGTTGAAACAAACCAACTGAATCTTGTCGTCGAGCTGAACGTTAAAGAATTTTTGAAGACGTGTTTTTTCTTGTTCGGAATACAACAAAGCTCGCTCTGCAATTTGCTGTCCACCTTGATAATAGTACACTTCAAAGTGCTCACCGGGAAAGTAGGACCAATCGAAAGGCTTATGCTGAACGCGATTTTTTCCAAAAGAAACATTAGATCCTCTGTAAAACTGAGCTTGCCCTGCGAAGGCATTCAACACCATCAGCACAACTAAAAAATAAAACGGCAGTCCCCTTTCGCGAATCATACAACCAAAGTACGCGTATTTTCGCAAACACAAAATACCTTCTCGCAATGAATATTCAATCTTTTCAATTCAACGCCTTTTCTGAGAACACACACGTCATTTGGAACGAAGAAAAACGAGCCGTGATTATTGATCCGGGCATGAGCAATCGGCTGGAAGAATCTGAATTTTTGAATTGGTTGAAAGCGGAAGAATTAACTGTTGTAGACATCTGGCTAACGCATTGCCACATAGACCACATTATGGGTCTAGATTTTTGCTTTCGTGAATTTGGGTTGAAGGGTATAGCGCATGCTTTAGATCAAGTAAACATTGAACGAAGCGAACTGGTTGCAGGCATGTATGGCATTCCCTACACTGCAGGACCAGAGCCTGAATACATTCTTGAGGAAGGAAAAATGAAGCGACACGGTTTTGAGACAGATGTGCTTTTCGTCCCTGGACATAGCCCTGGTCACGTGGCTTTTTATTTCCATGAAGAAGGTGTTGTTTTCAGCGGCGATGTACTGTTCGAAAGAAGCATCGGAAGAACGGATTTACCAGGAGGCGATTTCGACACATTGGCCATTTCCATTCGAACAAAAATGTATAAGCTTCCTGAAGAAACCGTTATCTATTCCGGACACGGAGACACCACAACCATTGGAGAGGAAAAGAATGAAAATCCTTTTGTGAAAGGGATCTAATTTACTTCTTGTAATTTTTTTCGTAGCACGAAATCCAATCTTGAACCGACATCTTCTTCGCCAATTCCGAAATTAGATCGTATGGAATGTCTTCCATCTTTTTAAAGCGAATACAAGACTTGCCCATATCTAATTTCGACTTACAATGCTTGGGATATTCTGAAACGAACCAATCGTACAATTCAGGAACGGCATAGACACCCATGTGGTAAAGGGCTACAAAATTCTTCTGTAAGGCAATTGAAAGGAAAGGCAACGGAAGCTTCGGATCGCAGTGATATCCCGAAGGATAGAGCTTGTGAGGAACAACATATCCAATCATTCCGTAACTCATTTCTTCTTCGAAACCTTTCGGAAGATTCTTTTTAATAATCGACTGAAGCTTCTTGATTACAACCTGACGGTCTTCTGAGAGGCCATTGATATACTCCGTAACTGAACTCATTCTTTCTTAATTGATTTTTCAAATTTATTCAAAACATCGGTGAGCATATCTACTTGAATGTTCTGAATTTCCAATAAATCTTGTTGTTGGTGCAGAATCAAGTGGTCTATCTTTTCATGAAGCATTCGAATCTCCAATTCGGCTTTCAAATTAATCATGTAATCTTTCTTCGCGCGAGACCTGTCTTTTTCTTCTTGCCTGTTCTGACTCATCATGATAACAGGCGCTTGAAGTGCCGCAATGCACGAGAGAATCAAATTCAAAAAGATAAAGAGTTTTCTATAAACTTTCTCAATAATTCGGCTTTTTAAATCATTGTTTGTTACAAAGTAATTAACTACTTTTGAAACATCATTAAAATTACTCACAATGAGCACTACAAAACACAATTGGACCAAAGAAGAAATCATAGCTATATACAACAAACCTTTAATGGATTTATTGTATGAAGCAGCATCAATACACAGAGAAAATCACGACCCAAATGTAGTTCAAGTATCTACATTATTATCTATAAAAACAGGAAGTTGCCCAGAAGATTGTGGCTATTGCCCTCAGGCAGCACGTTACCACACCAATATTGAAGAA
>JBJOON010000070.1:0-14525 GCA_046051235.1 Bacteroidota bacterium | reverse complement strand
TTGACGAGCATCTTCCTTCATGCGGTAAACACCGCCAAAGGTTGGACCACCATCTACAATGTCTGTATAGTTTCCAGATAAGAAGAAACCTAGAATTGGTCTTCCTTTAGAACCATCGGCTTTCTTTCTAAACAAAATTGGACCTGATAAAGATCCTTCCAAAAGGTTGTATCCATAATGGTCTAATCCAACTGCTTTGTCCCCAACTTTGAAACCAGAAGAAATGGCTTCTAATCCTCCAGTGTATTCAGAAGAAGCCGAGCGAAGAGAGATATTAATAACTCCACCCGTAGCATCTCCTATGTTTGCAGGGATACCACCAGTAATAACCGATACCTCTTCAATTGCAGACTTAGGAAGTGAAGTAGATCCACGAACTTTAATACCATCGATGTACACCCAAGTTGAACCTGTACGCGCACCACGAATAGAAATTCCACCACCAGTGCCTGCTGAACTTACCCCTGCAACCGTTTGTGCAAGACCAAGTGCATCACGACTAGGCATTTTTTCGAGCTCTTCGCGAGTAACGGTTCCACCGGAAGCACCTCCATCTTTATCGATAAGAGGAACACGGTATTCCTTAATTTCCACGGTGTTCATTTCAACACCTGGACTTAATTCGGCATTAGCGAATTGAATTTTTCCAGCTGAAATTGGAATTCCAGTTTGACTTTGGGTTTGATAACCTACAAAGTTGAACTGAACCTCGTAGGTTCCTGGATCAATAGGTTTAATGGTGTATTGTCCATCTGGATCTGTTTGTCCACCTGTAATCAGATTTCCATTCAAAAACAGAACGACATTCACGAAAGGAAGAGGCTTCTTCGTCTCTTTGTCAATGACTTTTCCTTTCAAAGTTCCGCCATTTCCTTGTGCTAGAACACTAGATACTGAAAGGGCAATTAAACTCAAAAGCAGGTAAAATTTTCTCTGCATAAAAACCAGGTTAAGGAATTATTAAAGTATACAACGGGCGCTAAAATAAGGCAAGCTTACCTTAATTCCCAAAGTTCGTTAAATCAATCTTTGTATTTTTTATTGTTAGCTGTGATTATCAGTGTAATAGGTGGTTTGAACCTAACTCTTTGGTAAAACTAAATCAACCCATCTGAAATTCTTCTTTTTTTTGATTTTTTCCGACACGAAATGAAAAGGTTTTTTTCGTTTCTAAGGTCTTTATTGTCTTCTAATCCACATTCGTTTGTACCAGGGCTTGTTGCCAAGTCTTCTCATTCGCATAGACTTTTTCATGTGTCGCTTCATCTGTCTCTTGCCTTTTCTGCCTTGGGCATTTTGATGTTTTTCAACGTTTTCTAAATAATCGCGCTCGATTTTATCGTGTTGTTCCTTTTGTTTGGCTCGTGCGTTTTCAGGAGTTATTACGTCGTTTCCGGGTTGACCAAATGCAACGAAACTCGTAAAGAAAAAGACAAAAAAGATAAGTTGTTTCATTTTCTAAATTCGTATGTGTATTTCGTTATGAGAATATCTTTCGATCCCATGTCCTGATCCAATGTTGCTTCAATGAAAGATGTTGGAGTATACAATATTTCAATTTCACGCACCAGAACAGCGTTTGAGTAATAAGATACTTTTATCAGGTTTCCGATTCTATCATATTGAAAGGTCTCTCTTTTTGTTTCTTTGTTAGAGGAACTTTCTATTGTTGCGATCTGTGCAATCCACCCCTTATCGTTGTAGGTGTATTCTTTGCTGAAACTCTTGCTGCTCAGGGTTAATTCCTTTTCCTCTCGAGTTACAAATCCTGCTGAATCACGGTATACGAGATCAATGGAATAAGGCAGGCCATAGTTGTTGAAGCTCTCCTTTCTAAGAATAAGTCCTGAAGGTTCGCTATACTTGAACGATTCTGAGTTGACAGTTACAGTTAATCCGGGAACAAGTTTGAGCTTTTCAGTGCTTTTGTTTTCAGAAACAGAATTGTCTATTCGTTCAACCCTGCCCTTGCTGTCGTAGAAAAATGCTGTTGTAGCATAGCCGTTGCGGCCCAATTCATTTCTGTTTTGTACCAGGCCTAATTCGTTTCGGTCGAAAACTATCTGAGTGCTATCAACTATGCTTAAAACACTTGTAACGGCATCAATCTTTGCAAGCTGTCCGGTTTCATTGAAATGAAAGACAGTGATGTCTGGTCGATTTTCGATTGCTTTTCCAGTGCGTTTCATTTGGCAAACACCTGTTATGGTAGAAATCTTATTCTGCCATAGAAATTCTTGACTGAAAAACATTTCCTGTTGAAATGCCTTTCCCTCGCGATTGTCAATGATTTGAGCCTTTCCGACTTGGATGATTAAAACCGAAAGTAGAATTAAGAAATTTCTGATCATGGTGCAAACATAAAACCGAAGTGAATAAGTTCATGCATTGGTGGAAAAGCTTTGCAGTTGGAGTGAGTTAGTTTTAGAGAGAACGAGCGTACTTTTGAACCATACTATTTCAACATGAAAGATCAAATTATTTTCGATTTAATTGAACGCGAAAGAGTTCGCCAAACCAACGGAGTGGAACTTATTGCTTCTGAAAATTACGTAAGTGATGAAGTGATGCAAGCAATGGGCTCGGTCCTAACTAATAAATATGCAGAAGGACTTCCGAAGAGAAGATATTACGGTGGTTGTGAAGTTGTAGATGAAGTAGAGCAAATTGCTATTGATCGTTTGAAGCAATTGTTTGGAGCATCTTGGGCGAATGTTCAACCACACAGCGGCGCGAATGCGAACAGCGCGGTGATGTTAGCCATTTTGAATCCCGGTGATGCTATTCTGGGTTTGGACCTGTCACAAGGCGGACACCTCACACACGGTTCTCCTGTTAACTATTCGGGAAAATTGTATCGTCCGTTTTTCTATGGAGTTGAAAAAGAAACTGGGCGTGTTGACATGAATAAGGTTCGTGAGAAAGCAATTGAATGCAAGCCTAGGCTTCTGATTTGCGGAGCAAGTGCATATAGCCGCGATTGGGATTATGCTGCTTTTCGTTCAATTGCCGATGAAGTGGGAGCAGTTTTAATGGCCGACATCTCCCACCCCGCAGGATTAATAGCAGCTGGACTGTTGAATCATCCATTTCCACATTGTCACATTGTGACTACCACGACTCACAAAACATTGCGAGGTCCACGGGGTGGTGTAATTATGGTTGGAAATGATATTCCGAATCCATTAGGACTGAAAACCATGAAGGGAGAAATTCGTTCTCTTTCTTCTGTTCTCGATAGTGGTGTTTTTCCAGGAATGCAAGGCGGCCCATTGGAGCACGTTATTGCTGCGAAGGCGGTAGCTTTCAACGAAGCACTAACAGAAAACTTTAAAACTTACGGAATGCAAGTCATTGCAAACGCGAGTGCCCTTGCAGATCATCTTACCGCAAAGGGTTATGAGATCGTTTCAGGAGGTACTGACAACCACTGTTTCCTCATTGATCTTCGAAACAAAAATATATCCGGAAAGGATGCAGAGCATGCTTTAGTAAGTGCTGAAATTACCGTGAATAAGAACATGGTTCCTTTCGACGATAAATCACCGTTTGTAACCAGCGGTATTCGAATTGGCACTCCAGCAATTACCACACGCGGGTTGAATGTACGCGATATGGCTTTTGTAGCAAATGCAATTGATAGAGTCATTTCAAATGCTTCAAATGAAGATGTGATTCGAGCAGTTAAAAAGGAAGTTCACGAGCAGATGTCTGCTAGACCACTATTTGTGTAATTTCAAAAGGTCGTCTTTTGAGTTTGGGCGTTCATTTCCGCGCCAAATAAAATCCTCCAATTTGAATTGTGAGGATTTTGTTTTTTGAATGCTGTTGTACAAACTGTTAGGTTCGTTTTCGAGTGTTACTTTTTGAATTGCTTTTTCTTTCAATTCAATTCTGATATTTGAACAGTCGGTTCTGTTAAGGCCAGTCAGTTTGGTGCGTTTGTTTTTTTCTTCAGTTGAGAAATAAGCGAGTTGTCCGTTCCCCATTATATGAACATCGTGAAGATCGTCTCCGACGAATTGTCCGTGTAGCGATTTTCCTTTGATTTGATTGAAATAGCCAGGTACAACTTCAGATGCTAAGAAACTTTTTTCGGGCACAAAAAGAAAATCTAAACTATCTTTTTTAAAGTGCAGGTTTATCTCTGTTCCCGTAAGTTGATTGGCATCATTCCAGAGTACAGGGGAGTGGAACATTCTCAAAACCGAATCTGCTTCAGACAGTGACAGGGAATCACATTTGCCTTGTAAGTCTTTGCTATACAAAATCACATTGTGATAGGCTTTAATGTCGCGATTTTTATTGCTCGTTTTCTTGGCAAAAAGAGTGTCTGCAACAATGAAAAGTGTGTCTTTATTTTCGAGCGTTTTTTCGAGAATGCTTTTTCCTGTTACCCATGAAATTTCATTCGATTCTTCATGTCTTCCGTAATTGCCTCGAATGGTTAAATCGGAATTGTTGTCAACGATGATTACATTCTGAAAAGCCTCGCCCCATTTGTCTTTTCCATTGTAGAAAATACTGTCTCCGAACAAGGTTTGTTCCTTCGATTTTACGCGTGCATTTTTCTTGAAACTGCAAGTCTCTGTTTTCGAATTGAAGAAACCGTCTTCACATTTTATTTCAAGGTCTTTTCCTGTAATTGTCGTGGGGCCGAAGAAGTATGAAATTTCAGTTGTGGTGTTGTAAAGCATGGTGTCTGAAACGACAGTGTAATCTTTGTTTTTCACGGTCACTTTTCGACGGAAAGTGAAGTTGTTGGAAGGGCTGTGATATCGTCCCGTCTGAGAAACCAATTCGTTATTGTTTTTACTAGAAACAACTTTTCCTCCACCAGAATAAGTGGCAACTTCTGACTTCATGTTATAGGCCATGTTGGGTGAAGTGAGTGTCATTGCACCATCTGAAAAAACACAATTTTCATTCAGCGTTGCAGACTGCGTTGCTTCAGTGAAAAAGAGTTTTTTTCCTGAAATGGAATATTCACCGGGCTTATTCACACGGATATTTCCGAAGGCTTGAAAGTTGCCATTGCTAAACTTGTATGCCGAGTCACAATAGAAATCTGTGCCATCGAAATTCAAATGAACGTGTCCAATTAGGCGTTGTCCATTGACTAGATTTTTGTTGAATGCAATTTTATCGGCATGAACCAATTGCACGTGTTTGCCTTGTCCTTCTGCGTTCTGCGAAATCAGAATTGCGGAAAGCGCAACGAGAAGTATTTTAACGAAGTTGTGTATTGTTCGAGATTTATCTAACAATGGTTTGCTCACGGTCTGGGCCAACAGAAACATAGGTAATAGGAATTTCCAATTCCTTTTCAATGAATGCAATGTAAGCCGACAACTCTTGCGGGAATTCTTCGATGGTTCTAATTTGAGTCAAGTCGGTATTCCACCCCTTTAGCGTAGTGTAAATAGGCTCTACTTTTCCATCTAACAAATCGTATGGCATCTCATCTGTTTGAACACCGTTTATTGCGTAGTGCGTGCAAACATGAATTTCATCAAAGATGCTAAGTACGTCTGCTTTCATCATATACAATTCGGTGATTCCGTTTAAGCGACAGGCATAGCGAAGAGCAGGAATGTCTAGCCATCCGCATCGACGAGCGCGACCTGTTGTAGAAGCGTTCCCCAACTTCATTTTCTAATTCGGTTGGAAAAGGGCCACTTCCTACGCGAGTGCAATAGGCTTTGAAGATTCCAAAAGCTGAGCCAATTGAATTGGGTGCCACACCTAACCCGGTGCAAGCGCCTGCTGCTACTGTATTGCTTGAAGTTACAAATGGGTAGGAGCCGAAGTCAATATCTAAAAGCGAGCCCTGAGCTCCTTCTGCTAAAATCTTTTTGTCTTCGCGAATGGCTTTGTGCAAGTAGTTCTCGCTATCGATGAATGTCAAGGTTTTCAGAACTTCAATTCCCTTGAACCACGCTGCTTCCATTTCATCCAAAGAATATTCGAATTGAAAGTGCGATAGCATCTTCTTGTGCTTTTCAACGAGTGTGTTGTATTTCTCTTGGAAGTTTTCTGAGAGAATATCTCCAATACGCAAACCATTACGCCCGGTTTTGTCCATGTATGTTGGGCCAATTCCTTTTAACGTAGATCCAATTTTTGATTTACCTTTTTCAGCTTCAGAGGCTGCGTCTAGTAATTTATGAGTAGGAAGAATGAGATGCGCTTTTTTTGAAATCAATAGACGCGAGGCAACATCTACATTCTTCGCGTTGAGTTTTTCTATTTCTGTTGCGAAAACAATGGGGTCAATAACAACACCGTTTCCAACAACGTTGGTTACGTGGTTGTGGAATATACCGCTTGGAATGGTGTGAAGAACATGCTTTGTTCCGTTAAATTCTAGGGTGTGGCCTGCATTGGGTCCGCCTTGAAATCTTGCTACGATGTCGTATTTTGGAGTTAATACGTCTACAATTTTTCCTTTTCCTTCATCGCCCCATTGAAGGCCTAACAATACGTCTACTTTGCTCATTCTGATTCGTAAAGAGCAAAAGTAGTTGGTTATTCAAAATAAGCCTTATTTTCTTCAAGGAAATTTTCCAACTTACTTCTCATAATGAGTCGGCTAATGACTTTCATGTTTGAATCAAGGGCGATTAGCGTTGGGGTAGAGGGCGAAGGATAGTTTTTCGCTAAATAGGGGCGCTTGTCCATAGGAGGAAGAACATTGATCCAAGGTTGTTGATGAGTCGACAAGTGATTTTTCCAAGGTGCCTCTTCTTTGTCAATGGAAATAGCATAGACTTCTAAGCCTTTTTCGTGATATTTTTTATAGATTTCTTGAAGTTGAGGATGGAACTCTTCGCAATGCGAGCAATTGCTTCTCCAGAACATAACTAGCGTGATTTTGTTTTTCTTACAGATATCTTCCAATGAAATTAATTTCCCTTCTGCATTGGGATATTTCAGTTCTGCTGCCTTTTTCCCCGGTGCGCAGTTTTTTAATGATTCAATGAGATTTTTTGTGTTTACACTGAAAGAAGTATTGTCGGAGCAACCGTCGGCGTAATTGTTCAAATAATAAGAAAGACCCTCTTCATTTTTATAGTCCAACATTTTATTCAA
Organism: Bacteroidota bacterium; assembly: GCA_046051235.1. Lineage (GTDB taxonomy): Bacteria > Bacteroidota > Bacteroidia > Flavobacteriales_D > Sanyastnellaceae > CAIZGX01. The sequence goes on along the minus strand of JBJOON010000070.1, from coordinate 7,433 downwards.
AATGAAGGAATGTAGGTATTGGTTCACGACTTCGTTTTCACCCATTCGGCCCAACAATTCATCGGTGAATTTTTGAGCGTATTCTTTCGGGTAGCCTTTGTAGAGTTGATTGAAATATTGGTTTAATCCGCGAACAAATGCATAGTGAAATAGAATAATTTCATTGTTGTAGTCTACATTTCCCAGGAAGTGTTTAAAAAAGATGGTGCTGTCGAACTGCATGAAATCATGCGGAAGACGGCGCATGAAAAGCTCCCCTAATTCTGAGTAAACCTCAGACTTTACATTCTTTACTGAATGGTCTAAAACATGGTTGTTAATGACTTTTTGCTTGTTTAAAAAAGCAGGGTGAGTAATTGATTTGTAACTGTCGTAAGTAAGTTGTTGATCTGCATAAAGGGAGGCTAGAGCGACATATTCCGATTGCTCGGATGAATTGAAAATTGAGATTGGCTGTCCGTTTAACTGGGAAAAATCAACAGTCAAATCAATGGTTTTAGGAAGTGTTTTTGGGTTAATGTAGAAATCGGTCCAGGACTTTCCTGTACCGGAAAATCGCAAACGATACTGACCAACATGGGAAGGTGAAAACAAGAGGGAAACATTGTATTGAGCGTCCAAATCGGCATTGGTAAGAATCTGCCACTGGTCTTTCTCAAAGGCTTCAAGAAATACCTTTTTCGAATTCTGTGCAGGAATATTTTCAACATGAAGTTTCAGATTGGTTTGTGCAAAACCAACCGAAAGTCCAATTGACAGAATTAGTGTTAAAAGTGATTTCATAGTGAAAAAAAAAGGTCACCGAAGTGACCTTTTTGAAGAGGTTTAAGATTATTTACCTTGAGAAAGTTTCTCCATTTCTTTGTCGAAAGTTTCTTTGAATTTCTCGTAGTTATAGTCTGCTTTTAATTTGTCGTTCTTAGACAAACCGCTTTGGTAAGCATCTGCGATAGTGTTTCCGCTTAACTCAAGCGCAACATAACTAACATAAGTTCCGTCAGGACGCTGAGTTAATTTCTCGCAAATTTCTATGCAACCACGAAGCTCTTGATCAACAACTGTACGAGCCATTTCATTGAAAGACTCTGTAACTTCTTCTTTGTTGTTCACTTCAGTAGAGTTTACATAGTTGTCACCAACAATTTTCATTGTAGCGCTTATTGTCTTCCCCATTTCAGACATTGCGTTTGAACGAGCTTTTTTCTTAGCAGTTTCACGATCCATACTCTCACCTGTAGCAGTTGAGCGGAATGCATCTTTCGTGCTCTTATATTCAGAACCTGAGCAGTATTCGTTGATGACTACTTCTCCTTTTGGATCTGGAGTTTTTACTTCGTCTTTGTTCTTCTTGCAAGAAGGTATAGCAACCATTGTCATTACAGCAATTGCTAAAAGGGTAATACGTGTTTTCATTTTGTCAAGATATTAGTTGAATTGTAGTTTTCAGTTATTGTGCCAAACTTACAAAATAATTTTAATTATTTCGTTTATCTGTGTTGTCTCTATATTTTCACGTACTTTTTTGTACGCCTCTAGAACTGCGTTTTCATGAGAAAGTTGCACGCCTTTCACCCCGGAAATACTGTATTCGAAAATTGCTGAAGTCGTTTTTGAGTCGGTTACGGTAATTTTTCCGTCTAGATACCCCACTTTAAACCCTTGGATATCTTCCCCTGCACGAGGGTTGGCGTTAATGTAGATAACGTAGTCAGCAGAGTTTTCGCTAGTTGCAATGCGCATTCCTTTTGCGATAAGGGTATTCCTTGTAATCTCTGCTAGCGCGGTTGTTTTAGTTCCGTTAAGTTGAAATTCATTAGAACTTACATAGAAAGTAGGAGCGAGGATTTCGATTGGTATTTTTCGTTGATCAGTGTTAATGCCATTGATCAACGCCGTGGCTAAATCAGAATCTAAATCTTGTGGAACTAGCGCATCGATAACTAGGCTTAGTTCTAGTGAATTGTTTTTAGCTTTCAGGCTAACGTTATCTATATCGGCTAGAATAATTCCATCGTTGTCAGACATCACCGTTTTCGGCTTCATGTAATTATCTCGCTGATAGGAATACTTTACGTTTATTCCTCTAACTCCTTCACCCTTGTATGTGACCATGACAGGAACTTGCGCTTTGAATGTGTTGGCAGAAGAAAGCACAATGTTTTTTAACGGAGTCTCAAATCGAAGATCAGCTAAAACAGCTCGAATTTCGGAGAACAATTCATTATCAATGAAGATGTCATTTCCATTTTCATCTTTCATCTGATTCACTTCTGTCCAGTATGGTTTCAAAGCGAAAAGACCGTGATAAAAAAGATCAATTGCGGAAGGAATATTGCCTAGTTTTTTCGCTTCTCTTCCTTTTTTCAAAAAATCAAGTGCAGACTTTAAGGTGTTTTCTTTTTTCTGGGCTTTTTTCGATTGATAATCGAACTTGTTCAGTTTGTAATAGATGGCATATAGGTCTTTATCCTCCCATATTCCTGCAACTTCGTAATCCTCTAATAATTCAGATGAAGAGGTTGTGACATTCGAACTGAAGCTTTCGCTGAAGGCTTTGTTTACCTCCATAGTATTGAAGAATGTTTGCCCTTCGACTTTAACAGAGATTTCTGTGGCTAAATCGTTCAACGCTAATTTTTTTGCGATAGCCTGATAATCTGCTGGCTGAGCTGTTTTCGAACACGTAGCAATTCCTATGTAATAAGCAGAATTTACTGGTCGGGTAGACACCCATTCGGGTTTAGGTTGTGTTGGCAGAACTACGGTTTTAACAGTGTCTTTTACGCCACAGGCATTCAAGAAAATGATTCCCAAAAAGAGTGAATATCTAAAAAATAATTTCATTAGGGAACGAGCGTTTGCATTTGTGTTTTGACGTTATCTGCTATTTTATTTGCGATTTCAATGTACAAGTCGTTTGCTAAATCATTACCATCACGAAGGTTCCTTCGCGCACTTAGCATGTCCTTGAGCGTATTTCTATCGCGCATATTCGTATTTACGACATTTCCATTGGCAGGGAATAGGTTGTTGGTGTTTCCGCCATAAATCGCATAAATCACTTCATCTTTTTTCTTCTCTGTGAAGATGTCATTTTTAATCAATGAAGCTGTTTCAATGGATGTCATTTTATATTGGATAGAAACGTTCGATTCAGCGTAGTTGTAATACTCGTCGAATTGAACGGGTTTGTATTCAGTGTCGTAGAAGGTCTTTCCTTCCGCGTTCACTTTTTTAACTTGATACGATTCAAATCCATTGCGAGTCACCTTTCTTATTTGTCCGTTTTGAACGGTATGGTTAAGAACAGTTCCAGTAATAAGAGCCTTTGCTCCAGAAATTTTTCCAATTTCTACGGCGTTAGATTCTGAAAAAATGCCACTCATTTGAATGCGCTGTTCTGCAAGAATGTTGTTAAGATTTTCTCTGTCAATTACATGAAGGAAAGGGTCGTTAATTTGAGTCAATGCATTGAGAATATATGCCGTCGCCTTGGTTTCGCTTCCTTGCATATTTGTTCCGTTTGTAAATGGAAGTAACGCTACGGTATAGCTTCCTTTTACTAAGCATTTTTTCTTTAAATCTCCGGATTCTTTGTACCCTAGTTTACGTTCTTCAACTTTTATAAAGCTGTTGTAAGCTGCTCGATAATGCTTAGCTTCAAATTCAGTCACTCCTTTTTGGTAAATAGGTTCTAAGTATGCAATGTCCTTTAATTCTCCGGCATCTTTGAAATTTGGATCGAGTATTCCGATTTCATGGAAATTGGTTTCGGCATCGGCGAATTTATTCTCTTCGAGCAATTTAGTTCCTTGCTCATATAGATCAGTTAAGTAGGATTTTTTCACTTTTTCGTAATCGCTAAAATAAAAATCAGGGATTTGGAGCTCTACACCAACACCTTTGATTTTTGCTTGATAATCGCGCGCAGAGATAAAAGCGTAAACAGCCTCTTTCTTGTTTCCAAAACTACTTTTTTGACTGAACGTACTGAGCATTGCTTTCAATACGTTTTGTCCAGTTTTTTTCATTCCAATTTGAGCGTCGATATTCGCACGTTTCTTCCAAAGAGCAGTATAATAACTTTCAGAAGCCTCTTTGTTTAAGCCTGCAGCTTCTTGCTTTTGCCCAAGCTTGGTGTAGTGTTTACTGTTTTGACACGCCTGTGTTCCAAGCAGAATCAGAGCAGTAAAGATGTAGAGCCAATGTTTCATAATTATTTCGTTTCAATGTATTCATTCAACTCTTCACTACTTGAGTCGAAACTAAAACCTTCACTTATTGTGTAGTAATTGTTTTGATCGAAGCAAAAGTCGTAAGCGTATTTCGCGAATTCTAAGCGACTGTCTTCAAATCCAAAAATTTTCATTATTACAACTATTTGATCAGTATTGAGGCAATTCGCTTTAGCCACTTGCTTCGCTGCGGAAAGTTTAGTGTCGTCGAACCCTTTACTTTCAATGGTCTGCTTTGCTTTTCCGAAACTTGCTGCATCCATTGAACGCGCGCAATTTCCGTTTCCAGAAATAGTAGCGTTTGAGGGTTGAGTAGGTGTTGGTTCACTTGGACGAGTGGTGCGTGCAGGAACAGTTGAATTACTTGATGAAGTTGATGACGATTTAGTAGTTCTAGTCGTTGTAGTGGTCGTTCCTGAAGTTTGAACATCCATGTTAGGAACGTTCATGTTAATACCCATATTCATGCCGTCTACATTAATGTTCATTCCTACATTTCCACCTGTAGTTGTGGAATTGGTTTCGTTGACATTGACGTTCATTCCGAAGTTAACGCCGTCTGCATTGACATTCATACCAACACTTCCACCGGTGGCATCGGGGGTTTCGTTGACATTGACGTTCATTCCCATGTTTACGCCGTCAACATTTATGTTTAGACCAACGTTTCCTCCATTAGTTGGTTTGGTGTTCGTTCCTGTTACGGTTGTTGTAGTTGTGGTATTGGTATTTCCGCTATTCACAGTCCCAGTGTTATTCTGAGTTTGAGTTGTGCTTGCGGGAGCATCGTCTGCAACAGCGAAATCTTTCGCGTTGTTATTGGAAGGATTATTCGTTGTGGCGCCCGAAGAAATTGGGTTTTCCGTGTAGTAACGTAGAACATATTCCCCTTTTTTATTCTTCTTCACTTGGTAAGTCACTTCCATTCCAGGATGAAGTGCGAAGTTGTTGTTTGAAAAATCTGCGAGTGTAGCATCTTGAAAATCTACACGCGCTTGGTAGAATTCAGAGGTCAGACCTTGAAGCTTGACATTTGCTTGAGGCGCGCTATTCATGGCTTCGCCGTTTAGATAAAGTGTGAATTTCTCGCCAGCTTCAGAATAAATAACAGCATTCATTTGAGCGAAAGCATCCGTAAGCGAAAATAATGCGAATGCGATTAGGGTAATTTTTTTCATCATATCTATTGTCTGTTAAGAGTGTAAATTTAGTTATGTTTTAATCCGTATAAAAGTTTATGCCAAAAAATAAAAACATAGGAAAGGGAAGCTAATTGGTTTGGTTAACTTTGTTTGCGATGGAAACGAAAAAAATTATACTGTTCGGCGCAGGAAGAAGCGCACGCCATTTGGTTTCTTTTTTAGTGGAAGGAGCCTTAAAAGGTAAGTGGAGTGTTGTGGTAGCCGATACGAATGTATCTCATTGGATAGAGGAATACGGTAGGCTTGATCAAGTTCATTTTATTTCTGGAGATGCGACAAACGCCGATTTTCGACATGAATTGATTGCTCATTCGAGCCTGGTCATTTCAATGCTTCCAGCATTTATGCATGCCGAGGTTGTAAAGGATTGCATAAATTTTCACGTTCATGTTTTTACACCGAGTTATGTAAGTGCTGAGGTAAATGCCATGCACGAACTAGCCGTGCAAGAGGGTGTTTTAGTTTTGAATGAAATGGGCGTAGATCCTGGAATTGATCACATCTCGGCCATGGAAATCATTCACAGGTTAAAAAGTCAGGGCGCTGTAATTACATCGTTTGAATCTTATACGGGAGGACTTGTTGCTCCGGCAAGTGATGATAATTTATGGGGTTACAAAATCTCATGGAATCCAAGAAATATCATACTTGCGGGAAGTTCCGGACATGCGATGTATCGCGAGAACAATAAGCTACGCATGGTCCCGTATTATAAATTGTTTGACGAAGTTGAGACTGTTGTTGCGAGCGATGGGGTACGTTACGACGCTTACCCAAACAGAAATTCAGTGCATTATCTCGAGTTATATGGATTGGAGAATGTTCACAAACTCGTTCGCGGAACATTGCGTAAGCAAGGGTATTGTAAAGGTTGGTCGTTTCTAGTTAAAAACGGTTTTGTAAACGATGATACAAAGATCCCAGCTGGTGAATTTTCAACATGGAAAGAGCTTTCTCAGTCTTTGCTCGGTTTGAATTTCAACATATCGAATGTACATGAAGAAGTGGCGGAAATGTTGAATGAGATTGGGATTTTCAGCAATGAGCCGCTGAAAAATGAAGAGCTTACTTGTGCGCAACATCTTCAACAATTACTCGAGAGAAAATGGGTATTGAAAGCAGGTGATAGAGATATGATTGTAATGGTGCATAAATTCGGGTACACGCTTCAAGGAAAGAATCATATGTTGACCTCTTCCATGGTTTTGGAGGGAGATGACGAGTTTAAAACAGCGATGTCGAAAACAGTGGGCATGCCAATCGCCTTTGCAGTGAATCGTTTATTCAATGGAGATTTTTCTTCACGTGGGGTTCAAATACCAGTAACAGCAGAGTTTTACGAGCCCCTATTGCAAGACCTTCACAGCTACGGTATTTCATTTGTTGAGACGATTGAAGAAATATGAAAAAAACAATTCTGATACTATTCATATTGCCATTTTCTCTGATGGCTCAAGAGTATCGGAAGTGCCCTTCATTTAATGCACAAGAGCATTGGGAACGTGCTGAGTCTTTTGCAGAGAATAGAAAGAATATTGAAGAACTTATTGAGTGGCTCATTTCAACACCCCCTACGGAGCAATTGATTGAGCGCAGTGCAGCGAGTATTTTCGTTATGGAATGGGTGACGAAGAATCCGAATTTGCTTGTGAATGTGGAAGTTGGCCCCTACAACGATTATCTCATTACTGAAGATTTAATGTTGGCCTATTTATTCGGAAATATCAATTATGCTTTGAAGCATGAAGGCAAAGTAAAACAGGAAGCACAACGAATTGCAGGATTGAAAGTACTGTTGTTTTTGATAGAGCACTCTGAGTCTTATTCAAAAAATAAAGTTTTCAAATCACTTTTGCGCGCCAGTAGAAAAGGCGAGTTAAATAAGTTTGATAAAGAGATGTGGATGAACTATAAATCCCAAGCATTGTTGTACTTGGAGAAATTGAATTAGAATGAAGAAGTTCGAAGTACCAGAGCATTACAGATCTAACATTCT
>JBJOON010000069.1:0-9297 GCA_046051235.1 Bacteroidota bacterium | reverse complement strand
TGACTTAAACGGACAGCAAATCGATGGATCTACAGAACAAGTGATGTCACTTGGAAATCTTCGTGCAAAGTTCGAAGCGTTCGGATGGAAAGTGTTGGAGACAAACGGACATGACATGGCGCAATTGAATTCAACCCTTGAAGAAGCAAAGAGCCTAACCGGAAATGGATATCCAATTATGATTCTCATGACTACAAGCATGGGTAAAGGTGTAGACTTCATGGAAGGAACACACAAATGGCATGGCGTTGCTCCGAACGATGAGCAATTGGCTTCTGCATTGGGACAACTAGAAGAAACTTTAGGCGACTATTTTATCACCCGTGAACGATACCCGTTCAGGTTTTGGAGCAGGACTTCACGAACTAGGGAAAAACAATCCTAAAGTTGTTGCGCTCTGCGCCGACTTAATTGGCTCTTTAAAAATGGACGCTTTCAAGAAAGATTTTCCTGAGCGCTTCTTTCAAGTTGGAATTGCAGAAGCAAACATGATGGGTGTCGCTGCTGGAATGACCATTGGCGGCTACATTCCTTTCACAGGAACATTTGCGAATTTTTCTACAGGCCGTGTGTACGACCAGATTAGACAAAGCATTGCCTACAGCGACAAGAACGTGAAAATTTGTGCTTCTCACGCAGGGCTTACCCTTGGTGAAGACGGCGCAACGCATCAGATATTAGAAGACGTTGGAATGATGAGCATGCTTCCGGGCATGACTGTAATTAATCCTTGCGATTACAATCAAACCAAAGCAGCTACTCTTGCAATTGCTGAACATCACGGTCCAGTATACTTGCGTTTCGGAAGACCAAAGGTGACCAACTTCACTGCTGTAGATCAGAAGTTTGAAATTGGAAAAGCATGGCACATTCACGAAGGAAACGACGTGACCATTATTGCAACCGGACACTTGGTTTGGGAAGCAGTTGAAGCAGCTCGTGAATTAGAAGCTGAAGGCATTTCAGTTGACCTCATAAACATTCACACCATTAAGCCATTAGACACTGAAGCAATTGTTCGCAGTGCAATGAAAACCGGAAAGGTTATTACTTGCGAAGAGCACATGATCACGGGTGGTTTAGGAAGTATGGTTGCACAAGTATTAGCAAAGGAAGCTCCTTCGGTAATGGAATTCGTTGGAGTAAACGACAGCTTTGGCGAAAGCGGAACGCCAGATCAACTGATGGAGAAATACGGATTGAAAGCGACGAATATTGTTGCTGCGGCTAAGCGTTTGATAGAAGAGTAAAGTCTCTCTCGGGGCAAAGTAAACCTTTTCAGTATTTGCTTATCCAATCTGAAAAATGTAATGAATAAAATTTTACTTTTTCTTGCTTTGCTGGGACCAAACTTTTGCAAATCACAGACTATTGGGCTCATTCAACATGATTCAAGCTCCACAGATAACGGGTATGTCTTATTTGCTCCTATTGGAAGTAATGAGACATATCTAATAGATAAATGTGGATATCAAGTTCACTCGTGGCACAGTGCATTTAAACCAGGCCAATCTGTATATCTCCTAGAAAATGGCTTGCTGCTTCATTCCGGAAACGCAAATAATTCGACCTTCACGGCCGGAGGTAAAGGCGGGAAAATAGAATTATTGAATTGGAATGGATCAGTACAGTTCACTTACACCCTTTCAAATTCATTAACCTGCCAACATCATGACATTAAATATTTACCCAACGGAAATATTCTTGCTATCGCATGGGAGTTAAAAACAAATTCAGAGGCTATTAATGCCGGAAGAAATCCATTATTTACATCTTTAACAGTGTGGAGTGAGAAAATTATTGAAATACACCCTACTGGACAAAACACCGCCAATATCGTCTGGGAATGGCATTTGTGGGATCATCTCATTCAGGATTTCGATGAAACAAAACCGAACTACGGCAATGTAGTTGAGCACCCAGAATTAGTCAATATTAATTTTGAAGCATCTGCCAATTCCAGTGACTGGATTCATTTAAACGCTATTGATTACAACTCAGAATTAGATCAAATTCTTTTAAGCTCGCATAGTTTCAATGAAATTTGGATAATTGACCATAGTACAACTACCCAAGAAGCCGCTTCACATACAGGTGGTAACTCAGGAAAAGGAGGCGACCTTATTTACAGATGGGGCAATCCACTATCATACAACGAAGGCCTGTCGTCAGATCAGAAATTATTCGGTCAGCATAATGCTCAATGGATTCCAGAGGGTATGCCCTTTGCCAATTCCATTTTGTTGTTTAACAATGGCTTAAATAGACCTGGTGGAAACTATTCTACTGCGGAAATAATTACTCCTCCAGTCGATGGATTCAATTACGAGCAGTCCTTTCCTTATCTTCCCGGAACTTCCACTTGGATTTACAACGAAAACAACATAAATAACTACTATGCTCAGAATATTTCAGGAGCACAAATGCTTTCAAACGGACACCTCCTTTTGTGCAATGGGCCTGAAGGTTTATTCTCGGAAATAGACAATAGCATGCAAAATTGTTGGAAATATATAAATCCCATTTCAAATCAAGGTGCTCTATCTCAAGGCTCCTCGCCATCGCAAAACCAAGTTTTTCGAGTTGCATTTTATCCTTCTGATTTTGCAGGCCTAGCGGGACAACCTTTGATTCCAAGTTCTGTTTTAGAGGACATAAATTCATTATCTGAACTCTGTTCTATAAATACATCTCAAGTTGAAAATTCAAAAACACATTTCCAAATTTTCCCAATTCCTTCACATGACAAGTTGTACATAGAGTTACCACACTCTACATGGCTTATTAATTTGTACGATCTTTTTGGGAACTTAATTAGCACTCAAAAATCCTCAACAAGTAATATTGAAATAAATACAAAAGAGTTTCCTACAGGAATGTATATTCTCATAGCAACAAATCAAGAGGGACTTAGCTTTCAAAAGAAAGTTATTTTCGATTAAATGGTTTCTCATTGACTCTTACATCAATTGTGGATTGAAATTTAGCTTTTCTTCCTACTTTCGTGAAAATTGGAATCATGAAAGACGATATTGAAACGAGAGCCTCCGTTTCTTTCGAACTTGAACATATGAATATCATTGTACCTAAACCAGCAATACTTCCTTCTAGCCCGAATTCAAACCTCGACTCGTACGACGATAAGTTTCATCCGATGGAAGATGAAACCATTCCGTATAGAAATCTAAAATCGTCGGAATCGAAACGCAGAAGTCTTCATAAGCTCATTAAGAAACTAGATGTCAAGAACAGCACCCGCTACCAGCGCACTCCTGAAGACACCTATTGCAACGTTTATTCGTTTGACTATTGTTACTTCGCGAAAGTGTATCTGCCAACAGTTTGGTGGACAGATGAGTCAATAGCAAAACTTCAAAAAGGCGAAGACGTTCAAGCTGAATTTGAAAAAACAGTCATGCCCATCTACTCAAGCGCCATTCACGACTGGTTCGGAAAATGGGGAGCTGATTTTGGTTGGAAAAAAATGGAAAGTCTAACAGAGATTCAACAACGAGTAACAGACGAAGGCGGCATAGGAATCATCTGCGCGAAAAGAAAAACCGTTGGATTATCTGGACACATTGTACCCATAGTTCCTGAAACGGAAAAGAAAAAAGCCTTTCGCGAAAACGGAGAAGTGATCTACCCTTTGCAATCACAAGCCGGAAAATTGAACTACAATTATTTCGCACGCAAGCGCAGAGACTGGTGGAACCACAGTAGATATTCTTCATTCGTTCTTTTCTATCACGAATAAAAACCCAATCATACACCTACCTTATTTCAATACTTTACATCCCATTAACATTATCACCAAGATTCAACAAGAATGAAAAACAACCCAATCAAAAAACATCTCTGGGGCATTGGGTTAGAAAACGAAACCTACCTTCAATTCGAAGAATCGCTTGTTGTTTCCGGGCAATTCATTCAAGAAAAAATGGGTCGTGAGCGATACAGCATCGACTATTTGAAGTGTTACCGTGCAGGCAGTTTAGAAAAAGTTTTAGCACGCGCCTTCGACTCGAATAAAAACTATTTGGTAAGTCAGATGATGAACAGTCACTCCCTTGAAAAGCTCGACATTCATTTTCAGCACAAGACCATTCAATCGGCTCCTCCACTACTCGACAACCCAGACTATGCGGGAAAGTCAATACTGGAGCTCTTCCTAGAAAAACAACCCTTTCAAATTCAAAGCATGCTTACGCAGAAGAACAATCCCATGGGATCGATCATCTTCGACGGAGACACTATTGAATTTGTAACGAAATACTACGAGAATAGAACCATTCAAGAATCTTTCAATGAATTGAAAGCGTCGAAGAAAATCTTTCTCGACAAACTGAACGAAACGAAAATTCTTCCCGGACCATTAACCTATCCGCAATACAACATCGGAATAAACATGTTCATGTCGAATCGGAAGAAACTCGTTCTCTTCAACAACGGGACGTTCCACTTCCACATAACACTTCCAACCTTAACCGAAGACAGTCGCATTGTTGATTATGCCGCATTCGATCAAGCGCACCACAAAGCAATTTATTTGCTGCAGTGGTTCGAACCTTTGTTCATTGCAACACTCGGAAGTCCGGATATCATGTCTGTGATTAGCGATAAATTCAAGATGGACGAAAAGTTCGCCGGAGGATCTATGCGCAACGCAATGTCGAGATACACTGGCGTTGGTACCTACCACAAATCAATGCAGAAAGGAAAGGTTCTTACATTTCCTGTTGAAGAATTTAGAAAGCTTTTGAACTTCCAAAAAGAAGAAAACATTTGGTGGCGCGATCGCATTGAATCTGAATTGTGTTACGAACTTCTTTCAGATGTTGGACTCGACTTCAACAGAGAAAAGCTTTATCAAAGCGGATACGAATTCCGCAGTTTCGATGAATTCCCAACTGAATATCTTCCGGAAGTATTGCATGCAATTGTGTTGATTTCAGAGCACGCACAACACAACGAAGAGATTGAATGGGCCAGCAACAATGTTATTTGGAACAACCTTGTTTTCAAGACGCTTACGCAAGGGTACAAATCGGAGATGAGTGATGAAGAGAAGAATGAAATCGTTCGTGTATTCAAACTTCCTGTTTCGCTTCAATATGCTTTAAAGAATGTTAATCGATTAGATGAATTCTTCTTCCAAATTCTTCAGCACCTGCATGACCTTCACAACGAAAGCAGTGAATATTTGAAATCCTTCTTGTATGAGAAAACGGAAGACGCTCCGCGTTGGGATAATTTCAATGAGCATCAGGTTGAGCAGCACACCAAACAGTTGGAAGAAGTTTTATAACCTGAGTTAACTGCTCGAGGAATTTTTGTCTTTCGACCTTCTACACCGTTCACTGCAATACTTCACCTCTTCCCAATTCTTCTCCCATTTCTTACGCCAAGAATATGGAAGTCTGCATACCGTGCAGATTTTAGAAGGCAAGTTCGATTTTTTCATTGCAACTCTTTTTTAACTTTTTTCCAAAACGCAAAGAAGGAAGGAAAATCTCCTTTCACCGAAGAAATCCATTCCCGTTCATCTTGAATTCCATGATAAGAACTCAATGGATGTTCTTTAAAAATGAATTTCACATCAGGAATACGCTGCAAATCTGAAAAATCACCGACAAAGATTTGAATGTTAGGAATGTTCACTTTCGCCAGATCAATACAAAACTGAATACTCTTTTCGGAAACGGGATACTTGTCAAACACCGAAGGCTCCAACAATAGAATGCGCGCGCCCTTTGCATCTTTTCGCCACATCGGATCAAGATTGTAGAAGTTATATATGAAGCACGTATCTCCGTTTTGTATGGTTGGAAAAGAAGTATTCGGAAGTTTTGTTTTCAATTGAAACGTTTCCAATTCACTTAGTTCCTCTGGAATTCCGATGGTTTCAATTTCTTCATATGAAACGTCTAGAAAAGTCTTTGTCTGATTGGTGTTGCAATATTTGTTTATGTTTTCCTGATTCGCGAAATAAAGCTTGTTACTCTTCGCGCCGCACACCCATTGCCAACTTAACGCGTTGCTCGCCCAATCGGCGTCTAACAAATGATAATACATCCATTGTGCCGGTTGAATCCATGCACATCTTCCAAGATTCGTCGCACATGAAGCAATGTACATGCGTAAATGGTTGTGTAAGTATCCTGTTTTATAAAACTCTGCAATACCCTTATCTAGGGCCTGAATTCCTGTTTGTCCGTTTGTGATATTTACAGGAACTCCATTTCTTTCAGAGCGAGATTGAGGATTGCGAATATCAGAATTTATTTTAGAACCTCGCACAATCCAGATTTGCTGCCAATAGTCTCGCCAAGCCAATTCTTTAATGAAGCTCTCGATTTCGTCTATTGTGTATCCTTTCTTCATAACTGAATCGAACACCTGTTTAGTGCTAATTACTCCTCTTGAAATAAAAGGAGACAACTGTGTAACTGCTCCGTTTAGGTAATTTCTTGATTTACCATACTCAATAGGATCTATTCCTTCAATTCTACTAATGATCGCCTTTGTATTCAAATTCATTTCCATCGTCTTTCAACAACAACCCAAGTCCAATTTGGTTTAGAATCGATTTTGTTTAACGGCTTGAATAAAATTGTTAAACAAAAATGAACAAACTTGAAAATCAATGGTTTTTACAATAGTGGAGGCAGAAACCACATTAAAAACGCGGAGAATCCGAAAATCCAAAAGAGTAGGAAAACCTAACTAAAATACCTTTTTATGGGACATGTTACAATTGCGAGTGACAACTACGTTGCATTCACGTTCTTCATCGGAACAATGGCTATGATGGCCGCTTCAGTATTCTTCTTTTTTGAATTGAACAACACTTCTTCGAAGTGGAGAACTTCAGTTCTTGTTTCCGGTCTTATTACTTTCATTGCAGCAGTTCACTACTACTACATGAGAAGTTATAACTTAGAGACTGGTGAATCACCAACGTTCTTTCGTTATGTCGACTGGATTCTAACTGTTCCATTGATGTGCGTTGAGTTTTACTTAATCACAAAGAAAGCAGGTGCTAAAATTGCATTGTTGTGGAAGTTAATCTTCGCTTCATTGGTAATGTTGGTTACTGGTTACATCGGAGAAGTTTTAGATCCAGCACAAAGTGTTCTTTGGGGAGTTATCTCAGGTGCAGCTTACTTCTACATTGCATACCTAATCTGGTTTGGTGAAGTGGCTAAATTGGCTCAAGATGCAGGTCCACAAGTGGCTAAAGCAACTCGTATCCTTGCTTGGTTTGTATTAGTTGGTTGGGCTATTTATCCATTGGGTTATATCCTAGGTACTGACGGTGGTTTGTTCGGAATGAAATTGGTTCAAGACAAAGCAGCGGCATTACACGCTATGGATATCGTTTACAACATCGCAGATGCTATCAACAAAATCGGATTTGGTTTAGTTATTTATGCGTTGTCGCGTAAAGAAGACTAAATAGATCTATTCTACGAAAAATAGAATTTTGAAAGGGGCGTAAGGAAAAAACACTTACGCCCTTTTTATTACTCCTTTTCAAACTAAGAAAGAAGTCAAACAACTCCAAAAATGAATACTCAACCGCAATACGATTTCATATTTACTGGCAAAGGAGCGTCTGCAGCACTGGTGCTCATTGAACTTGAAAAGAGAAATCTTTTGGATTCTAAAAAAATTCTCATTGTTGATGCGAATAAAGATTCAACCAACAATAAAAACTTTTGTTTTTGGACTGAAGAAAACGGAGAAGTGAAAAAGGAACTTATGCCTTTCATTGAACACAGCTGGTCTAAAATTCAGTTGAACAATGGAAAAGAAGAAGCTCTAAACCCAACATCTTACAACCACATTCCCAATTCAATTCTTGTTGAAAAAGCCAAAAAGATTCTTGAAAAACACGCTGCTCAAGTATTATTTGAAACAGTAACTGAGACAGGAACTGATAGCATAGGAAACTTCGCAACAATAAGCGACGAAAAAACCTACGGGGAATACATCTTTGATTCTAGAACTCCGTCTTTACAAAAACCCGAATGGAATCAAACAACACTGTTTCAAAGCTTTCTTGGATGGATCGTAGAATTTCCAGATGAAAAATTAGATGTTGAATCCTTCCGAATGATGGACTTCAACATTGAACAAAACAATTTCACTCAATTTGTTTATGTATTGCCTTTCTCAGCCAATTCAGCACTTATTGAAGTAACGAGATTCGGTACAGAAATCATTACATCGACTGAAGCGGAAGCCATTCTCGATGACTATATCAAAAATCAATTCGGGACATATAAGAAGTCTGGAATTGAGCAAGGGTGCATTCCTATGAGTAATGCATCTCTCGACAGCGTTAACAACAAAAACATTATCAATCTTGGAGCGAGAAATTATTGCCTCAAACCAAGTACAGGCTATGCCTTCAAAAAAATGTATAGCCAAGCTACTGAAATCGCTAAGCGAATTCAAGTGGAGCAAAAAACAATCCTAACAAACCGAACACACGAAAAGTCTACAAAAGGAAGATTCGCTTTTTATGATTCGCTGCTTCTAATTATACTCAATCTCTGGCCAAACTATGGAAGAGTTATTTTCACTCAACTATTCTCCAACGTAGAGACAAAACTCATTCTAAAATTCCTCGACGAGAAAACGACAATTTTGGAAGACATTAAAATATTCAGACGCCTACCCATTGGAATATTCTTGAAATCATTAGGCGTTCACTTCATCAAAAGCAAAGCATTCAGACCTTTTGTTATTTTCTGTTTTGTTTCTGTGTTATTTTCTCTTTCGAACTTTCCTGAAACACGAAACGCCATAGGGTATACCGCTCTGATTATTGGAATGATATGCGTAGGATTGCCACACGGAGCTGTAGATCATTTAATAGAATCGAAATCGTGGGATTATAAAAAAGCGCCTCGATTCATTGGTCAATACTTAGCCCATATTGCATGTATGGGAATGATTTGGTATATCGCACCAATCTTTGCACTAATCGCATTTTTGAGTTATTCAGCTTGGCACTTCGGACAAGCCGATATAAAGCAATGGTCGATAGCCAACTTTCTAACCTTGCCCTGGGGTGGAACTCTTCTTCTCTTTATTCTTGGAACACACCAAGTCGAGACTTCTGAAATATTAAATTACATAGCAGGAATTGAATTCCCATTTTCTATTTCCCATTTAGTCATTGCCCCTTGGTTATTCTTTGCCATCTGGAAAAGAAACATATCTATGATCTTCACAATGAGTTGGCTTGCAATTTCAAGTCAGCTTCCACTCCTACTCGCTTTCGGA
>JBJOON010000068.1:0-9616 GCA_046051235.1 Bacteroidota bacterium | reverse complement strand
CTATGTTCTGCGTTTCTCCAACGTAGAATTTTTGAGCAGAGTTACTGAAAATTATATAGACGTAATGCATGTAATGAAAACATAAAAAAAAAGCCCTCTATTGAGGGCTTTTGAAGTGGGAGTTACTGTCCCGATAGCTATCGGGAGAACCAGTGCCTATTTTTTGAAACGACTAATTAGTTTTTCTCTCATTTCAGTATATTTGATTAGGTTTTCTAGATAGACTTTACTTTTCATACTCTTGATGTGGTTCTCAACAAGTAAAGCTTGAGTTCTATTCTCACACGCAATGGTTGCCTCAATGGTCCAGTCATTCGCTTGTGAGGTGAATGCATTAGAGTCTATGTTCTGCGTTTCTCCAACGTAGAATTTTTGAGCAGAGTTACTGAAAATTATATAGACGTAATGCATGTAATGAAAACATAAAAAAAAAGCCCTCTGTTGAGGGCTTTTGAAGTGGGAGTTACTGGATTCGAACCAGTGACCCTCTGCTTGTAAGGCAGATGCTCTGAACCAGCTGAGCTAAACTCCCTTCCGTTTTCAGGAGTGCAAATATATAAAGGCAATTTGAATCTCCAAAAAAAATTATGCGTTTTCTTCTGATTCTTCTGATGATGTTTCTTCAGAAGCCTCGAAATCAAGCATATTACGACTTTTTAAAAGTCCGTACCAACTGAATAATTTTTTAATATCACTGTCGTAAACTCGATCTTCATCAAAGTCTGGAAGAACTTTTTTGAATTCTTCGCGAAGTGCAGAACCTGATAGATTGCTTGAAGGTCCGTCACCTTCTCCGTAAATGTTTTTCATATTTGAAAGAACCTGCTTCAACGGAACATCTTCTTCATAAGTAAACATGCTAATGTCTGCCAATGTGCTTACACGTTGTGTACTCAAGATGGGCTGACGCTTTCCGTCAACCAAAGATTCTGCTACAACAGCAACCTTACCTGCTGACACCACTTTAAACAATCCAGATTTTCCGGATACTGAAATAATTTTTTCCAACTCTGTTGCCATACTTTTTTTTTGAATGGTGGCAAATCTAATCAGTTCGAAAAGAAAATTATCAATTAGTCGTATAATTTTTCTCTCTAACTTGGTCGCATGAATGCAAACATTCTTATTCTTTACGCTGGTGGAACTATTGGTATGTGGGAAGATCCTGCAACTGGAACTCTTATTCCGCTTGATTTAAAAGACCTCAATAAATACTTGCCCGAAATACAAGGACTTAATGTTAACTATGAGGGCATTTCCCTAAAAACACCCATAGATAGCGCTGAACTTACTCCAACTGTATGGACGGAATTGGTTGAAATAATTGAATCCCAATATTCAAAGTTCGATGGATTTGTAATCCTACATGGCACAGACACCATGGCGTATACCGCTTCTGCCTTAAGTTTCATGATTCAGGGTTTGAGTAAGCCAATTATTCTTACAGGGTCACAATTGCCTTTGGGTAGATTGCGCACAGATGGAAGGGAGAACTTTATTACGGCTATCGAAATAGCTTCCAAAAGAATGAACAATGAGCCTTTGGTTCAAGAAGTTGCTATATGTTTCGGTGAGCGTCTCATGCGCGGAAACCGAAGCTGGAAAGCGAATACAGAAATTTTTGATGCTTTCGACTCTCCTAATTTCGGGAACTTGGCAACAATCGGAACGCATATTATTTTTAACGAGCAACTTCTTTTCAGACCGAATAAACCATTGAAGTTTGTCAAAGAAATGACTGAAGGAGTTGGCGTTTTGAAATTATATCCTGGAATTCTTCCTTCATCCATTGCATATGCATTGGCTCGTCCAAACATGAAAGTATGCATCATCGAATCATTTGGCGCGGGCAATGTGCCTAGAAATGATGAGTTTCTAAATGTATTCAAAGACGCTATTGAAAAAGGAGTTTCAATCATTAACATTTCTCAATGTAAACGCGGAAGAGTCGACGAGCGGTTATACAAAACGGGACAAGCCTTTGCAGAAGTGGGAGCTATTTTCGGCTACGACCTAACTTTTGAAGCCGCAATCACAAAGAGTATGTATTTGTTGGCTCAGGGTTTTCAAGGTGAAGATTTTCGCAATGCTCTGCTAGAAAACATTGCTGGAGAATTAAGCGAAAATTAACTCAAGGAAAATAGTCTTTTAGCGTTTTCGGTTGTAAGCGCAGCGGTCTCATCGAATGTCATTCCTAAAGATTTCGCAATGAACTCAACGGTATGCGAAATGAACGCGGGTTCGTTTCTCTTTCCTCGATTGGGAACAGGTGATAAAAATGGAGCGTCGGTCTCAACAACGAGTTTCGCAAGTGGAATTTTTTGGATACTTCCATCCTGATTTTTTTTATACGTTGAAGTTCCCCCGATCCCGAAATAGAAATTATGGTAGGAAGAGATTTTTTTTATCTCATTTTCATTTCCAGTAAAGCAATGAAAAACACCGCGCAATTCAGGACTGTCATGCTCATCGAGACATTCGAAGATTTCTTTAAATGATTCGCGCGCATGAATAATGAGAGGTAAATCGAATTCCTTTGCCCAATTGATTTGTTCGATAAATGACTTTTTCTGAATAGCGAGATTGTCTTGTTTCCAATGTAGGTCTATTCCCGTTTCGCCAATGCCAACAGGCTTTACAATAGGTATAAGCGCTTTCATTCTCACCAGAACTTCTTCATAATCGTCATTCACATCACACGGGTGCAGGCCTATCATGCTGTAGAAAAAGCCGGGATAGTCTTTGCACAGCGCGAGCATAGGTTCAATGCTAGCTTCGTCTATGTTCGGAAGTAAAACTTTTCCAACCTCGAAGGACTTCGCGCGTTCAACAACTTCTGCTAAATCTTCCTTGAAAACATCTAAATAAACGTGGCTATGCGTATCAATTATCATTTCGCAAAAGTAGGGAGTTCCTTTTGAATGTATCTTGCAGCCGAAATGAATTCTAGGGCGAAAATTTTAGTGATTCGATTCAGCAGTATCGGAGATATTGTTCTCACGTCTCCTGTTTATCGAATTTTGCAAGAGCAGCTTCCGCATGGTGCGGAAGTACATTTACTTACCCAAAAGCGTTTCGCATTTGTTAACGAAGCAAATCCGTTCGTTAATAAAATTTGGGCCGTCGAGAAAAGCGGAGTGGAAGTTTTCAGTGAATTGAAAGAAGAGAACTTTGACTACATAATAGATCTTCAAAACAGTATGCGTTCACGCAGCATTCGCAAGAAGTTGGGCACACTTTCTTTTCATGTGAATAAGCAAAATTTCCGCAAATGGATTCAAGTGAATCTTGGTGTTTGGAAAGGTCCAATTAAGCACATCGTTGAAAGATATATAGACACGCTCAAAACGTTGAAGATCACGAATGACAGCAAAGGTTTGGAATACTTTATTCCATCATCCACAAACTCCATTCAAGATTTACTTCCAAACGAATTTATTCAGGAAGGTTACACTGTAATCGCAGTGGGCGGCGCGCATGAAGGCAAGCGTTGGAGTGAAGAAAATTGGATGGAATTGTCTAAACGTTTTTATGAAGAACGATTAGTTTGGATAGGAGGGAAGGAAGATGCGATCGATTTGAAGCATTCGCCCAAGCACTTGAATTTAATAGGGAAATGTAGCGTTCATGAGAGCGCAAGATTGGTAGAGAACGCAAGAGCGGTTGTATGCGGAGATACTGGTATGATGCACATTGCGGCCGCATTCAAAAAAGATATTATTGCTTTGTGGGGATGCACAACCCCTGATCTAGGAATGGGCGTATACAGACCGAAACCAGAAATTGGAGAGCATATGCACACCGCTTATTTGCAAGCGAAAAGAAAGGGAAGGCCTTGTTCTAAATTGGGTAACCATTGCAAATATGGTATGCATAATAAGTGTATCGATGTTATTCAAGTGAAACATGTAGAAGAGGCTTTTAATAAAATGAAAAATAAATGGGAATGAAACAGGTGTCAGCAAAGGAAACGTTAACGATTGCAACGCATATCGTTCTTCCTGAAAATACGAATACGCTAGGAAACCTTATGGGTGGACAGCTATTGAATTGGTTAGATGTTGCTTCTGCCATCTCGGCGCATCGTCTGTGCAAGCGTGTGGTTGTTACCGCAGCGGTGAACAATGTGTCGTTTCAACATCCTATAAAGTTGGGAGATATTGTTGTTATTGAAGCGAAGGTTTCAAGAAGTTTTGCCACATCTATGGAGGTCTTCATGGACATTTACGTTGAGCATCATACGACTGGTGAAATGATTAAATGTAACGAAGCTATTTATACGTTCGTTGCGGTTGATCAGATGGGAAGCCCGATTCATGTGCCAGAATTACTTCCAGAAACCAACGAAGAAAAGAATCGATTTGAAGGCGCTTTAAGAAGAAGACAACTTCGATTGATTTTGGCGGGGAAAATGAAGCCCGAAGAAGCCACTGAACTCAAAGCGTTGTTTGTGTAATGGATACGATTAAAGCACTTCATATCATATTCGTCGTGACTTGGTTCGCGGGTTTGTTTTATATATTCAGATTGTTCGTTTATCACGCAGAAGCTCAAGAGAAAAAAGAAGAGTTGGAGCGTGAAATATTAATTAAGCAATACAAAATCATGGAGTGGCGCTTATGGTATATCATAACTTGGCCAAGCGCGGTATTGACATTACTTTGGGGTGTTTGGTTGCTGTATTTCAATCCGGGATATCTCTCGCAACCGTGGATGTTGTTGAAACTGTTTTTTGTCTTTTGTTTGTTTGCCTATCAAATTTTAGGACAAAGCATTTTCAAGAATCTATACGAAGATCGCAAGACATACAGGGCCTACCACATGCGTATGCTGAATGAAGTGAGTACTTTGGTTTTGATTGCAGTTGTTTTTTTAGTTGTTCGAAAGGACGAGTTAAGTTGGGTGTGGGGCGTTTTGAGTATAATTGGAATTGGCCTGATTTTAACCTTTGCCATTCGGGCTTATGCCAATTTCAGAAAGCGAAACAACTTATAATCTTACAAGAAGTATTTCCATACCTTTATAAAAATTCAAACGTAAATGACACGATTTTTCTTTCTATTCTTCATTGCATTTCAAGCACTCGCATTAGGCACTTTTGCTCAGAAAAAGAGCTTGCCAGATTGGTTAGCTGCTGAGAAAAAGAACGACAAGTTGGTTTATGTGAATGGGGTGACAATTGCAAACGATACGGATGCGGAAATGCCTACTCGCATAACTGTCGAGCTTATCGGCACAGAATCGAAGAAAGCAACCTTTGATACTTTCAGTGATCGTGGGAATTTTGAGTTCTTTCTTAGACCCAATGCCATCTATCACATAGCTTTCGAGAAAGATGGTTATCTCACTAAAATGCTCGAAGTAGTTACCGATAACATTCCGGATAAAGATTGGAAAGTTGGTTTTGTTTTGGAGTTGCAAGTGTCAATGGAAATATCGGTTGAAGGCTTTAGTGAAGAACTTCAATCTACTCCTTATGCGCGTTGCATGTACAGTTCGAAAACCAGAAAGATTGAGTTCGATAAAGTGTTTTCGAAAGAGTCAAAAGCGGCTTGGGAAAAGGAACGCTTGCGTTGCTTGAAGAAATAAACTAAGGGGCGTAATGCCCTTTTATTTTTTCGAATAAAACATGTGATAGCTTGTAATAACTTTCGTTCGTCCAACCAGCGACATGCGGCGTGATCAAGACATTGGAGTAGGTCAGTATTTTCTCAAATAAATCATTTTCATTCAAACCTTCCAACGAAGATTTTTCGAATGGGAGCACATCCAATGCCGCATGAGTCACAATGCCTTCATCTATTGCTTTCATTAGATCGAGTGCATTCACATGCCCTCCGCGAGAAGTGTTTATAAATACAATTTTCTTTTTGAATGAATGGAAGAACGAAGCATTCGCATATTCTTTGGTCTCTTCACTTAATGGTAAATGAAGACTCACAACATCTGCAGTTTCGAATATTTCATTCAATGAAACTTGTTTGGCTAGTGAACCGAATGATTGTTCGGTGTACTTGTCATATGCAATAACAGAGGCTTCAAAACCAGAAAGTTTTTTAGCAACGCTTTGGCCCATGTGTCCGAAGCCTATAAGCGCAATTGTTTTCCCTTTGATTTCAAATCCGCGATGTTCTTCTCGAAGCCATTCTTTTCTTCGAACACTGGCGTTCGCTAAATGTATGTTATTCGCCAGCCCAAGAAGCATTCCAACCACATGTTCGCCAACAGCATCACTGTTTCCTTCTGGAGAAGAAAATACTTTGATATGATTTTTCTGACAGCTTTCAAGATCAATAATTTCGAGTCCAGAACCACTGCGTGCAATGAATTCCAAATTTGTTCCGGCTTGTATAAGTTGTTCGTCGAAAGAGATTCGGCTTCGAAGCACAATGCCGTTGTAAGAGGAAATTACATCAAGTAATTCTTTGTATGAAATTTTGTAATTGAATTCACATTCAAACCCTAATTCTTTAAGTTTCTCAGCAAGTATAGGATGAACTGTTTCTAGGAATAATATTCTTTTTCCCATTAGAATAAACTATAGGGTAACGAAATGAAATGGGTGAGGAAGTAGTGTCCTACACTGAAATAAATAATCAATCCAACAATGTCATTCGCGGTTGTAACGAATGGACCAGTAGCTAAAGCGGGGTCGATTTTTAATTTGTCCAACATCAAAGGAAAAAAGGTTCCGCTGATACTTGCGAAAATGATCACGCAGAACAATGCGAGTGATACTGTAAGGCTTAACAACAATTCGAAATGAAACAGCTGGCTTGCCAAGAAAATAAGGGCACTACAAACACTTGCATTCAATAAACCTACACCGAACTCTTTCACTAATTTTTGCCAAACCGTTTCGTCGAATGCGCTTTGGTTAGCAAGGGCGCGAACAACAAGCGCCGCAGACTGAACCCCAACATTTCCTCCAGTAGCCGCAATAAGAGGCATGAAAACAGCCATGGCAGGGTATTCAGTAATGTCGAAGACTCCAATGATGTAGGCTCCGCTCATTCCTCCAATCATTCCAATTAATAACCACGGAAGCCTAGCGCGAGTGAGCGTCCAGATGCTATCGCTCGATTCAACGTCTTCAGAGATACCACTTGCTAATTGGTAGTCGCGATTGGCTTCTTCTTGCATCAAGTCAACCACGTCGTCTATGGTAATTCTTCCAACCAACTTTTGATCTTCATCGAGAACGGGAAGAACGACTAAGTCATATTTCTTCATGATACGCATAACCTCATCGGCGGGCGTATCAACATTCACAGTTCTAACTTTTGATTCCTTATATAATTCTTTTAAGATCGTACGCATACTCGCTGAAGCGAATATGAGTGCCTTCATACTAAGAGTTCCTAGCAGGTGATCTTCTTCATCAACGACATATATAGTGTATACGTTATCCAAGTCCTCTGCTTGCTTTCGCATTTCACGTATCGCTTGGGCAACGGTCCAATATTGTTTTACAGTAACCATTTCAACGGCCATTAATGCTCCTGCTGTTCCTTCAGCATAAGTCATTAAGTCCATGATATCGCTCGCTTGCTCTTCGTCTTCAAGCAAGGCAATTACCTCCTCTTGCTTTTCTTCACTTAAACCGGCGAGTACGTCGGCCGCGTCATCGGAGTCAATGTTCTCAATTAACTCTTCCGCAATTTCTCGGCTGGTAAGGTTTGAAAGTAATGTCTCTTGAATGTCTTCATCTAATTCAAGCATTACATCTGCTGCAGTCTCTTCATCGAGAATGCGGTAGAGGTATACACCTTCTTGGGTAGGAAGTTCGTTAATGATTTCAGCAACGTCTGCTGGGTGAAGATCTTTGGTAAATTCGTGTACAGCACTATCCTTCCCTTCGCCTATCCATTTGCGGAGGTCTGCCAACAACTCTTTTGTAAGTTCGAACTGCACGGGGAAGATTCCATTTAAAGGGTTAATTTTTTTACCAAGGCAAAGGTAAGTTATTTTTAACGTAACCTGATTTATATTCGCCTATCTAAATTTTGAAAATGAAAAAGCATTTAGCATTGTTTGCCATTGCCCTTTCCGGAGTATTGGTACTTCCGGCATACGGAACGGTTGATCCTGTAAAAAAGAAAAAGGAGCCGGTAAAGAAAGAAGAGAAAAAGCCAGAAGATAAGTTCGGTGATTTAGTGAAAAAATGCAAGAAGAAAGAAGGTCTTCTTACTTTCTACACAGATACAGTTACTGGTAAGACATACATTGAAATCCAAAAGACTCAATTGAATCAAGAGTTTATCTATTTCAATTACATTGAAAATGCTCCCGTTGAATCAGGCTACCACAAAGGTGCATTCGGTGATTCGAAAATTATTGTTTTCAAAAAGAACTATGAGCGTTTAGAGATTTTTCAACCCAACACCAATTTCTATTACGATCCTGCAAATGCGATTAGCAAATCGGCTTCATCCAATATAAACAATCCAGTATTGGCCTCTGAGAAAATTGAAGCAACAAGTTTGGATGGAAACAAAATGCTAATCGATGGTGATGCATTATTGCTATCGGAAAAGATGCAATTGGTGAAGATGCCAGCTCCACGCGGAGGAGATGCTCCACTGGGAAGTTTAAGCAAGGAGAAGTCAAAGATTAATTCCATTCGCACATACAAAGAGAATTCGGAAATTGTGGTGTCATATGTTTACGAAACAAGTTCACCAAACATTGGTGGAGACGCCGTTGCAGATGGAAGAAACGTGACGGTTCAATACCAACATTCATTCTTGTCTGTTCCTCAGAATAATTTCAAGCCAAGATTTGACGATCCTCGTGTGGGCTTTTTCACAACACAGGTAAACGACATGACCGTTGCTTCTGCAACGCCATGGAGAGATGTCATTCATCGTTGGAATTTGGAAAAAAAGAATTCAAATGATGCCTTAAGTGAGCCTGTTCAACCGATTACTTTTTGGATGGAAAACACAACACCTGTTGAGTTTCGTCCTGTCATTAAAGAAGCAGTTGAAAGATGGAATGTAGCTTTTGAAGCTGCTGGTTTCAAGAACGCAGTGGTATGCTTGCAACAACCTGATGATGCTACTTGGGATGCTGGTGATATTCGTTACAATGTTCTTCGTTGGACATCAACACCAGCACCGCCATTCGGTGGTTACGGACCAAGCTTTGTGAACCCACGTACAGGAGAAATCTTGGGTGCTGACATAATGTTGGAGTGGGTGGCATTAACCAATCGTGTGTATGCCGATCGCACTTTCCGTTTGGGAAGTTCACTTTCAGAAGAGCAAGAAGAAATTATGAAAGCAAAGGGCGCTCGCAATCCATTTTTGTGTAATGCAGCAGCAATGAGCAACGAGCAATTGATTTTTGGAACAAGCGCTGCTAACGTAATGGGAGCAGGTGATTTAGAAAAGCAAGAAATTGTTCGTCAAATGTTGTATCGCTTGGTGCTTCATGAAGTTGGACATACCCTTGGTCTTACACACAACATGCGTGCAAGTACATTGCAATCGGTTGCAGATATTAAAAATGTGGAGAAAATCAATAAAGAGGGTTTAGCGAATTCTGTGATGGAATATCCAGCCTTCAATTACCAATTGAACCCTAAGGAGCAAGCGTTGTATTGCGATGTGAA
>JBJOON010000067.1:0-9282 GCA_046051235.1 Bacteroidota bacterium | reverse complement strand
TGTGAGTATTTTTTTTATTTTTGGTACACTTAACCAAATTGAACGAAAACTTTAACAGCTATGGCAGAAGGAAGTAACTACCGTGACGATGTATTTTCAAGAGAAGTACGCGCGGGAAAACGCAAATATTTCTTCGATGTGAAAACGACGAGAGGCAATGATTTATTCATGACCATTACCGAAAGCAAACGATCGGGCTTCTCGGACAGTGGCCAAGCGAGCTACGAGAAACACAAGATATTTCTCTACAAAGAAGACTTCGATAAATTCATTGAAGGATTAGAAGACACAATAAATCATATTCGTCAACTGCAAGACACTGGAGATTTCCGTTCTTCTGAATTTGAAACTTCAGAAAACGAGAACTCAGAGTCAAGCCTTGAGCAAATTGCTCCAGCAGCCGAATCAAGTTCTGAAGAGCCCACCTCATCTTCAAGCGATATTTCATTCGACGACTTATAAATTGAACGACACTATTCGGAAAAGACAGCTACGGCTGTCTTTTTTGTTTTCCGTGAAATGAATTGTTGCTGTACCTTCACGCTCGCAAAAAATATCACTTCGATATACCGCTTATGTCTAAAAAAAATCCAGGAACGCTATACCTCTTCCCCACACCCATTGGAGATCTTCATCAGATGGAACACCTTCCATTCAACAATGAATTGATGTTGGAACTGGATATCTTCTTTGTGGAAGAATTGAAAACCGCTCGACGCTATTTGAGAAAAAATGGCTACACCAAAGATTTTGAAGAAATTACGTTAAATGTTATAAACGAGCACAGTAAGGAGCTTGGATACGAGGATTGGTTGAAGCCAATACTGGAAGGAAAAGACGGCGGACTTATGAGCGAAGCAGGTATGCCATGCATTGCAGATCCTGGAGCAGTGATTGTTGCAGAAGCCCATCGCATGGGCGTTCCTGTTGTGCCATTAACTGGACCTTCATCTATCATGCTCACGCTAGCGGCATCAGGTCTAAACGGACAATCCTTTACTTTTCACGGATACCTTCCGCGTGAACGTGGTGAGCGCATGAAGAAAATTAAGATGTTGGAAAGACAGTCTTCAGAGTTTAAGGTAACGCAATTGTTTATGGATGCTCCTTATCGCAGTCATCATGTGTACGATGATTTGCGCGAACACCTTCAACCCACCACTTTGCTTTGCATTGGATGCGACGTTCACAGCCAGAACGGCTATGTTATCACCAAAACCATTGCGGAATGGCGCGAAATGAATTGGGACTTCAACAAACGAAATGTCATTTTTGCTATTGGAATTGAAAAGAAATGAAACGAGTTCTCTGCGTTTGTCTAGGTAATATTTGTCGCTCTCCTCTGGCCGAAGGAATTTTAAAGGCGAAGGCGAAGGAGCTCCAAGTTTCTGTTGGCATTGCCAGCGCAGGGACCGCCGGATATCACATCGGCAGTCGAGCAGACAAGCGTTCTGAAAAGGTTGGAAAACGATACAACGTAGACATTTCCAATCATAAAGCTCAGAAATTCAAGGCAGAGCATTTCGATGAGTTCGATATCATTTTAGTCATGGATCAAATGAACTTCCGCGATGTCTCCTCATTGGCTCGAAACTCAGAAGATCTCAAGAAAATAAAATTATACCTCATTGAAGAGGATGTAGAAGATCCGTATTTCGGTGAAGAAGACGGATTCGAAAAGATGTACCACATCTTAGAATCGAAAGCCGAACATTGGATTAGAACAACACTTCAATAACTATCTTTGCATTATGATTAACAAAAAAGCGAAAAACATTCGAATTATCGAAGTTCCGAGTGAAGTTGGAGCAGGAACACGCGGATCTAGTCTTGGAGTAGATGCTTTGAAAATTGCAGCCCTTGACTTCCGTTCAGGCTTTTTCAAAAAATACAGAAGCATTGTCATTCCAAACGACAATGCGGCCTTGCATAACAATCCAGGTAGTCGCTACGCGAAACATGTTCGCAGCGTACTTAAGATGTACGAGCGCATTGGCGCCGCTGTGCGCGACACCATTCGTGACAACAGATTCCCGCTTCTTTTGAGCGGAGACCACAGCAATGCTGGAGGAACCCTTGCCGGTATTCGCATGGCCTATCCTGAATCACGCGTAGGTGTTATTTGGATTGATGCCCATGCCGATTTACACAGCCCTTATACAAGCCCAAGCGGAAACCTTCACGGTATGCCTTTGGCTACAGCATTGAATGAAGACAACATTGAAGAAAAAGTGAACGACCTCGACTACGAGACCATTGACTTATGGGAAATGTTGAAGAATGTGGGCGATATCTGTCCGAAGATTGAATACCGCGACCTTGTCTACATCACCCTTCGCGACTTTGAAGAACAAGAGGCTGCGTTAATCAAGCAGAACAAAGTGAAAGTGGTTTCGACC
Source organism: Bacteroidota bacterium (assembly GCA_046051235.1). Taxonomy (GTDB): domain Bacteria; phylum Bacteroidota; class Bacteroidia; order Flavobacteriales_D; family Sanyastnellaceae; genus CAIZGX01. The sequence continues at coordinate 6,883 of JBJOON010000067.1, read as the reverse complement.
AACGAGCTTCGTAAAACGGGTATCACCAAATTGAGCCGCGAGATTCTTCGCTACTTAAGTGCTTGCGACAAAATCTACATCAGTTTCGACGTAGACTCTATGGATCCAATGGTTTCAAGAGGTACCGGAACTCCGGTAAAAGGCGGAATCAACGAACGCGAAGCGGCTGACTTAATCCTAGAGTTACTTCAAAACGAGCGCATTTGCTGTTTAGAATTCACTGAAATTAATCCAACCCTCGACAGTGAAAACGTTATGGCGGAGACTGTTTTCGAAATTCTTCAAAAAGTCGCGCGTCAGTTGGAAATGATTCAATAAATCATCGATTGAAATTCGAAAGTTTCACGTATGCTTTCGTAACTTCGCAGCCTTAAAACTGCAACATGAAAATTTTAGTCTGCGTGAGTAAGGCCCCCGACACTACGTCGAAGATTGCCTTCACCAACAACAACACTTCATTCGATGAGGCTGGGGTAAACTTCATTGTTAATCCATATGACGAATGGTACGCACTTGTTCGTGCGTTAGAATTGAAAGAAGCACAAGGCGGAAACGTTACTGTATTGAGCGTTGGCGGTGCAGATTACGAACAAATTATTCGCAAGGCTTTGGCAATTGGTGCCGACGATGCAGTTCGCATTGACGCTCCCGAGTCTGACGCATTGAGTGTTTCTACTCACATTGCGAATTACGCGAAGGACAAAGGATTCGATTTAATTTTATGTGGAAAGGAAACCATCAACTACAACGGTTCTGTTGTACCTGGAATGGTTGCTGAATTGTTAGATATGCCGTTGGTTGCATTGGCTGCGAAGCTGGATGTTGCGAACGGTGTAGCTACTTGTGAAAGAGAAGTAACTGGCGGAATGGAAGTGTTGGAAGTTAACCTTCCTGCTGTCATTAGCGCTGCAAAAGGAATGGCTGAACAACGCATTCCAAACATGCGCGGTATTATGGCTGCTCGCACAAAAGCATTGGAAGTGGTTGCTGTTGAAAATGCTGCTACTACAACTTCGGTTAACAATTATGAAATGCCTCCTGCAAAGAGCGCTTGCAAATTTGTTGATCCATCGAATGCTGCAGAATTAATCACATTGTTACACAACGAGGCGAAAGTCATCTAATACCGAATTGAACATGAAAACTATAGTATTCGCAGAACACCACAACGGTAAATTCACAAAGTCTTCGCTAGAGGCTGTATCATATGCTTCGGCATGGTCTGCAAGCGCAGGAGGAACTTGCATTGCTGTTACTTATGGAATCATTGACGCTTCTGTTTTAGGAACAGCAGGTGCTAGTGAAGTTTGGAAAATGGATGCCTTGAATGCAGCAGACGGAGACCAAGTAACCAAGTTGATGTTGGCTGCTCAGAAAGAATCTGGTGCAAATGCAATCGTATTGTCTCACGACTTGGTTGGAAAATCAGTTGCTCCTCGCCTATCTGTTCGCTTGAACGCTGGATTGGTTTCAGGTGCTACGGCTATCCCTTCAGGTAACACCGTAAAGAAAAACGTATTCTCAGGAAAGGCCATTGCGCATGTAACTGTGAATTCCGAATTGAGCATAGTAACCGTTCTTCCAAATTCATACGGAGTAAACAACACAGGCGCTGCTTGTCCAGTTAACGCATTCAACGCGGAAGTTGGCACTGCACGTGTTCGCGTGAAAGAAGTTCGCATTGAAGAAAGTGAGTCAATTCCATTGCCAGAAGCTGATAAAGTTGTTTCTGCGGGAAGAGGAATGAAAGGTCCTGAGAACTGGGGAATGATTGAAGAGTTGGCGAAAGAATTGAATGCAGCAACAGCATGTTCTCGTCCGGTGTCTGACATCGGATGGCGCCCTCACCATGAACACGTTGGACAAACAGGTATTGCTATTCGTCCGAATTTATACATCGCCGTTGGAATAAGCGGCGCTATTCAGCATTTAGCTGGAGTGAATGGATCGAAGGTAATTGTTGTCATTAACAAAGACCCTGAAGCACCGTTCTTCAAAGCAGCTGATTACGGAATTGTTGGAGATGCATTCGAAGTGGTTCCACAATTAATAGCAGCGGCGAAAGCCTTCAACGCTACGAAATAATGGCCGATAAAATTCAGCTAGACCTCGTCGACATTACCCCGAGCAGCAGTTCGAACGGGGCGTATGTCATGGCTCTTACCGAAATAGCGGGAGCTCGTAGTTTGGCCATTGTTATTGGTCCGGCTGAAGCACACAGCATTGTTATTGTGATGGAAAAAATGCCTATCACACGTCCGCTTACACACGATCTTTTCGTTTCACTTGCTGAGAATTTTGAAATTCATGTGGAAGAGGTATTCATTTATCAAATGATTGATGGCATCTTCTATGCGCGCATCATCGTGCGTGGAAATGGAAAGACGGTTGAAGTTGATTCTCGCACGAGCGATGCTGTTGCGATTGCGATTCGTTTCGGGGCTCCGATTTTCTGTGCGAAGGAAGTCATGGATGAAGTTGGAAGAGACATGCGTGCATTGACGGAAGGTGATGACTTGGATTTCGATTTAGACATTACTGAAGAGGATTTGGAAGAAGAATTATCTCCAGAAGAAATATTGAAGAAATTAAACGAGGCCTTGTTGAATGAAGATTACGAGTTGGCATCGAAGCTTCGCGACGAGTTGGAAAAACGAAATAAAAAATAATGCTCCGATCCATAGGATTTGAGTGATACCGCAACAATAAAGACTATGGTTGGAATTATAATGGGAAGCAAGAGCGACTTGCGTGTTATGCAAGAAGCGGCAGATGTCCTTTCCCTGTTGAATGTCCCTTTTGAAATTAGCGTAGTGAGTGCGCATCGCACTCCTGACCGCATGTTCGAGTATGCTAAGGGCGCCGCCAGTAGAGGTGTTCAAGTGATTATTGCGGGAGCCGGTGGGGCGGCGCATTTGCCAGGAATGACGGCGTCTTTGACTCCTCTTCCTGTCATTGGTGTTCCAATTAAATCTTCGAATAGTATCGACGGTTGGGACAGCGTTCTGAGCATTCTACAAATGCCTGCGGGTGTTCCCGTTGCAACGGTTGCCCTAGATGGTGCGCGTAACGCAGGAATTCTCGCGGCTCAAATCGTGGCGGTTTCCGACGCGCAATTGATGCAACGCATTGCACAATTCAAAGATGAATTGAAGAAAAAGGTAATGGACTCTGTTTCCGCTGTGGAAGCACTTTCAAAAAAATAATATGGCTACTTTCATTCCCGGTGAAATTCCCGTTGGGAAATTGCATCAGCTTCTTCTAGGCAGTGTAGCGCCTAGACCCATTGCATGGGTAAGCACCATTGATGATAACGGAACACCGAATCTCTCGCCGTTCAGTTTCTTCAATGTGTTTTCAGCCAATCCGCCCATTGCCATATTTTCTCCAGCTCGAAGAGGACGCGACAACACGACCAAGCACACCTACGAAAATGTGAAACGTGTTCCTGAATGCGTCATCAACGTAGTGAACTACGACTTGGTTCAACAGTGTTCGTTGAGCAGTGTGGAATATCCAGCAGGAGTGAATGAATTCATTAAATCGGGTGTTACGGAATTGGCTTCTGAAGCCATTCGCGTTCCACGCGTAGCTGAATCGCCCATTCAATTAGAATGCAAAGTGAAGGAAGTCATTGAACTCGGAAGCGAAGGTGGTGCAGGTAATCTCGTGGTTTGCGAAATCGTTCGAGTTCATATCAATGATTCCATTCTAGATGAAAATGGAAGAATAGATATGCTCAAAGCCGATCTTGTTGCTCGCGCTGGAGGAGACTACTATGTGAGAGCCATTGACGGATTGTTTGAAGTCCCTAAACCGAATGAAAAAATTGGTATCGGAATCGATGCATTGCCGGAAGACATTCGTCATTCGAATATCTTAACTGGAAATGACTTAGGTATGCTGGGCAATTTGCAAGCCCTTCCGAATGAAACAGATGTAAATGAATACAAGCTTTTAGAACTTTCTGACTTATTTTTAGAACATGAAGGAAAAGCAGAAGCGTTGGAACAAGCGCTTCATGCCCGTGCAGCTGAATTATTAAAAAACAAAAATGTCATTGAAGCGGCATGTACGCTTCTTGCTTTCAACAACTAAACTCTTTCCGCATGATTAAGCAACGTCTAACCGCATTAAGTTTTCTTCAATTCTTTATTTGGGGATGTTGGCTCATTACCATCGGTGCGTTTTGGTTTGAAACCAAGCAATGGGGACCCGATCAGTTCGGAGTTATTTTCTCAACCATGGGAATCTCGGCTTTGTTCATGCCTGCGATTGCGGGAATTCTTTCAGACAGATTCATCAATGCTGAAAAGCTTTATGGTATTCTTCACATACTCGGTGGCGTTTGCTTGTTCTTCGTTCCTGCTTCGGCAACACCGGATGAAATGTTTTGGAGAATCTTGTTGACCATGATTTTTTACATGCCAACCATCTCATTGTCGAACACGGTGGCTTATGCTATTTTATCTAGAGAAGAAGGCATTGATGTCGTTAAAGCCTTCCCTCCTATTCGTGTTTGGGGAACTGTCGGATTTATTGTCGCTTTATGGACCGTAAGTTTAACCGGAAATGAAACACATGCCTTTCAATTTTATCTTGGAGGAGTGGCTTCGTTGGTTCTTGGTATTTATTCCTTCACCCTACCTGCCTGTCCACCATTAGGAAAAAATTTAGAGCGCAAAGGATTTATTCAAGCCTTTGGACTGCATGCCTTCTCTATGTTTAAGAACTATCGCTATGCGATATTCTTCTTGTTTGCAATGCTTCTCGGTGCTGCCTTGCAATTGACAAACGCCTACGGAGATGTGTTCTTGCACAGTTTCGATAATTTGTACTCAGACCCGAAGCCACTCGCTGTTCAATATCCTGCCATTATCTCGAGCATTGCTCAAATCTCTGAAACCCTCTTCATTCTTGCCATTCCGTTTTTCATGAAGCGCTTTGGCATTAAGCAAATCATGATCATAAGTATGGTCGCGTGGGTTCTTCGATTCGGATTGTTCGCGTTCGGAGATCCTGCAGGTGGATTGTGGATGATCGTGTTGTCTTGTGTCATTTACGGTATGGCGTTCGACTTCTTCAACATTTCAGGTTCTTTGTTTATTGAAAAAAGCGTTGAGCCTGGCATTCGCTCAAGTGCTCAAGGACTATTCACCATGATGGTGAACGGTGTTGGCGCTGTTCTCGGCAGCCGCGTAAGTGGCTGGGTTATGGAAAAATATTTCACCACATACATCCCGGGTGAAAACGGTAGTCAATTTGCTAAAATAGATTGGCACAGCACCTGGTTGTGTTTCGCCAGCTATTCGCTGATTGTACTAATCCTTTTCATAATTCTCTTCCGCGAGAAAAAAAATGTTGCGTAGCAACGATAGTCTTCGACGAATGCCCACGGGCGAATGTTGGTTTCACCAACGAATGTCGAAGACGATACTTCGTAAGATTAATTTAAGTCGCCAGACATTCGCCTCCGGCATTCGTAGACAGAGTCAACATTCGTCCTTCGGACATTCGTGCTTTTGCACATTCATTGCTATGCAACATTCGGGCGAATTGTTCATAACAATTGCTTTCGAATCCTAACAAGACTTCCGATATTCGTAGTTCCTAAACAATTGTATTATGTCATTAGAATTAACAGGAACTTTAGTTAAGTTCTACGAAACAAAAACCTTCCCAAGCGGATTCAGCATTCAAGAATTTGTGGTTCGCACAGACGAGCGTTACCCGCAAGAAATTTTGATTCAAGCAGCGAAAGAAAAAATCGACACTTTGAAGAATTTCAAAGAAAACGATGTGGTGAAAGTGAAATTCAATCTTCGAGGAAGAGAGTACAACGGAAGACACTTCGTTTCTTTGGATATGTGGGCTATGGACATTGCAGCTGCTGGAAACACCACTGCGAGCAATCCTTCAACCATGAGTAATTCAGCCGCTCCTGCAGCTGCTCCAGTGATGAATAGCAATCCTGCAGATAACGACGCAGACGGAGACGATTTGCCATTCTAATTAAAAAATGCCGGCCAATAAATACGCACTTCTTCGCTACCGAATTATTGATCGTTGTTTAACGAACAAAGGGAAGCCTTTCCCCAGTAGAGAAGATTTGCGTAAGGCCTGTGCAGATGCTTTATACGGCTCAGGTGCCGATCAGATTTCGCTGAGCACCATAGACAAGGACATTTGGGCCATGAAGAATGAGAGCGAGTTAGGCTACTACGCTCCCATCGAATACAACAGAACCCACAAAGGTTATTTTTACACGGAAGACGATTATTCGATTAACGAATTAAGTTTAGTCGATGAGGACATTGAAGCCATTCGCTTCGCTGCCGCTATCTTGAATCAATTTCGTCACGTACCCCTTCTATCTCAATACGAGAGCGCCGTTGATAAAATCATTCAACGCGTAAACTTGAATTCTTCCATCGAAGAAGAGAAACACAAAGCATTAATTCAGTTTGAGACCAGCACGGTCAGTCAAGGAAATGAATTCCTAGGACCATTGCTCGAAGCCGCTAAATCGAAGATTGCTTGCACCTTGTTTTATCAGAGCTTCAAAGAGAATGAAGTGAAGCAATATTCTATTCATCCTTTGTTGTTGAAGGAATATTTTGAGGTAATCCAGCATAAATGGCTGCTTGCGTTGCTGGTGCTTGACCAATATTTGCAGACAGAACATTGCCCATGAAAACTTCCTGAACCTGATCAGGCTGAATGCCAGCACGTTCAACAGCGCCTTTGATAGCTGCTGCTCCAAGTTGGGTGGCTGATAATGAGGATAATGAACCATTGAAACTTCCGATTGGAGTTCTTACGGCTGAAACGATGACTACTTCTTGCATGATTTGGGAAAATTTTGGCTGCAAAACTAGTAAAA